>CASFJO010000046.1 GCA_949295035.1 uncultured Gemmiger sp. | reverse complement strand
CCGGGCCCCGGCGCGATGCTGGCCACCGTGCGCAGCCCCAGCGGCGCGGCGGCGGCCTCCCGGCCCCGGGTCACCAGCACCTGCCCCGCTACCCGCGGCCCCAGCGCGTCCGCGGTCACCCGCCGGTTCCCGACCCCCACCACCAGCACCGGCCCCGGCGGCAGCAGCGCCGCCAGTTCCCGCGCCAGCAGCGCCGTCAGCGCCTCGTCCTGCTCGTCCAGCGCCGCCGCGTGGGGGGTCTCCACCGTCACATACCGGCCCGCCGGCCGCGCCAGCCCGTCCCGCTCGATGGTCACCCGGGTGATCCGGCACGCCCCCGCCTGATGCACCGTGCACCGCACCCCTTCCGGCGCGCGGCCCCGCCCCGGCGCATAGATCTCCGGCGCGATATCTGTGTACACTGCCATACCATTCCCCTGCCTTTCGCCCCTGAGTGTGGCCCGGTTTTTCCCTGCGCATACGCTTTTGCGGAAAATTCTTCCTCCTTGGCGCCGGGTTTTCCACATTTCAACCGCCGATTGTGGAAAACCGCGCCTCCTGTCGGGAATTTTTTCGCGGAAATTTCGGAAAAACCCTTGCGGAATCCGGTCGTTTGTGCTATTATAAGATGCACTGTTATGGGGAATAAGGAGGTGGTACGAATGCCTAACATTAAATCGCAGAAGGACCGGGTCGTCCAGGCGAAGAAGGAAGCCCTGCACAACAAGGCGATTAAGTCTAACCTGAAAACAGTCACCAAGCAGGCAAACGCTGCCATCGAGGCCGGCGCCGAGAACCGTGACGCCGCGATCCGCACCGCGGTTTCCGCGATCGACAAGGCCAAGAGCAAGGGTGTGCTGCACAAGAACACCGCGGCCCGCAAGATCAGCCGTATGGCCAAGCGCGCCAACAAGGCCCAGGCCTGAGCGCGGAATGTGAACTGAACAAACAAAGCCGAAGGGGGATCCCCCTTCGGCTTTTGTTTTTGCCTTTTTGAGCGCGGCGTTCACAGAATGGCCCGCAGGGTGTCCAGAAAACTTTCCTCGCCCCAGGTGTTGATCTTGAAGAACATGGCCTGGCTGCCGCCCGCCGTGATGGCGCACAGCCGCACCGGCCCGTCCCCGGCCTGGAACAGGGTCACGTTCATGCTCACCCGGTTGCCGCCCGCGTAGCTGTACCGCTCAAATACCCGCACGCTGCACCGGGCGCTGCCGTCGCGGAAATCGCTGGAATCCTCCAGCGTGGCAGACACGCTGCCACTCATCACCCCGCTGTGGATCCGCGCCAGGATCTCGTCAAAATTTCCGGTCAGGGTCCGTTCCAGTTTCGCCATCGCCCGCGCTCCTTACACCGAGAAGTTCACGTTGAACAATTCGCCCTCGCCCTCGTTGCCGTCTCCGTCTACATACTGCTCCAGATACACCAGCATGAACCGGTCCACATCGGCCGGGGCTTCAAACAGCATGTCGTAGGTCACGGTATCGCCGGTGAGCAGTTCCCATTCCAGCGGCATCAGCTGATCGTTGAAGGCGTCCACCGCCCAGGCGAAGTCCTCGTCGCTGCTGCCCCACTGCAGCTGAAAATCCGTGTCGTACATGGGCAGGGTATCGCCGAATGTATTGGCCACCGTCACGGTGCAGACCACCAGCCGGTTGCCCTCGGCGGGAACATACCCGTCGTACTCGGCCGGGCTGGAAGCCTCGTCCACCGAGAAATCAAAGAACATGGTCTTGAGGGTGTCCCCCGTATCACCGGTGGTCTTGCCCGCCCCCGCGCCGCCGCAGCCGGCCAGAACCAAAGTCATCGCCAGCAGCAGGGCGGTCAGTTTCGCGATCTTTTTCATGGATCCTCTCTCCTTTTCTCTCTTTGGCCGGCCCACGCGGGCAGGCCCTCTTCCAATATACACCAAAATTCCGCTGTACGCCAGACCGCGCGACAAAAAAATTTGCGGGCCGGCTGGTACCGGCCCGCGGATTTTGGGGGATCATGAGTGCCCTCTATCGGTTTTTATTCCTCCAGCTCAAAGTCCCCCGCCAGCAGCACCTCCAGCGGGGCGGCCGCATCGGCCACCAGCCGGCGGCTCTGGTTCAGGATGGCCTGCTCCAGGGTGTTGCGGGCCATGCGGCCGTTGCCGGCCCGGGCCGCGTCCTCGGCCTGGCGGCGGGCGTAGTAGGCCAGCAGCGGCGCCTTGCAGCCCTCGTCCAGCCGGTAGCCCCGGCCCTCGGCCTGCAGTTCGGTAATTTTCAGCAGTTCCCCGGCGGTGTAGTCCGGGAACTCGATGGTCTGGGCGAACCGGCTGGCCAGGCCGGAGTTGGCGGTCAGAAACTGGGCCATCTCCCGGCTGTAGCCCGCCAGCACCACCACCAGCTCGTCCCGATGGTCCTCCATGCCCTTGACCAGGGTGTCGATGGCCTCCAGGCCAAAGCTGTCGTCCTGGCCCCGGTAGAGGCTGTAGGCCTCGTCGATAAACAGCACGCCGCCCAGCGCGCTGCGGATGACCTGCTCGGTGAGGGGGGCGGTGTGGCCCACATACCGGCCCACCAGATCGGCCCGGCTCACCTCCACCAGCTGGCCGCCCCGCAAGGCGCCCACCGCCTTCAGGTACTGGCTCACCAGCCTGGCGATGGTGGTCTTGCCGGTGCCCGGGTTGCCGGTGAAGATCATGTGCATGGTCAGCCCGCCCGCCGGCAGGCCCTGGGCCTTGCGGCGGCGCTGCACCCGCACATGGTCCGCCAGGCCGCGCACATAGGCCTTGACCTCGTCCAGGCCCACGATCTTATCCAGCTCGGCCTCCACCCGGGCCACCGCCCCGGCGGACTCGTCGGCCCCGGGCAGCAGGGGCTGAGGCTCCCCGCCGCCGAAGGCCGCCAGCAGCACCCCGTCCTGTACCGACAGCGCCGCCGTCAGGCCGGGGGCGGGCTCCCGGTCCAGCAGATACTGGCCCACCGCCTTGTACACCCGGTCGCAGAAGGCCACGATGGGCTCGGCGCCCCGGGCCGCGTCGGCCATGCCGGCGGCCAGGTCCCGCACCTCTTCGGTCATGGTCAGGGTCACCCCCAGCCGCTCCCTGGCCCGGCGCACCGCGGCGTTCAGCTGCCCGGCCGCCAGCACCCGCAGGCTCTCCGGGGTGAAGGGCGCGGTGGCGCACACGTCCCCCAGCGCTGCGGCAAACGGCCCGCCGAACCGCTCGGCCATCGCCTCCGGGCCCTTGTGGCTGAAGAATACCAGATACTTGTCCCGGGCGGTGAGCTCCCCCACCGCCCCCGGCACCAGGGCGGTGCCCGCGTCCACCAGCATGCCCTTCTGCACCACATACCGGCTGGCCAGCGGGGCTTTGCCCTCCTGCACCAGCCCGGCCAGCAGGTTCAGAAAGCCCGGGTGGCAGTCCTCGTACCGGTCAAACGCCAGGATCTGCCCCGGCGCGGTGAGGGCCGCGTACAGATCCTGCAAAAACAGCTTTTCCTGCCCCGGGCCGGGATAGCGGGCCAGGTCCAGCACCGCCACCTCCCCGCTGGCCAGCAGGCCTTTTTGCACCAGCAGGCCGGCCAGGGCCTTCAGCGCGAAATGCCGCCCGGTGCCCTCCCCGCCCCAGATAAGGATGGAGTTGCACGCCCCGCCAAGGGCATAGCCCAGCACAAAGGGCCGGCGGAAGGCCCGCACCAGCGCCCGCACGAAATCCGGCTGGCCGATCACCGTCTGTTCCAGTTCCTCCGCCAGGCCGGCGAAGGCCGCGTCGGGGGCGGCGGGGGCGGCGGGCGGTTCCGGGGGCAGCAGGCCGTCCCGGCGCAGCGCGTCGGTCATCTCCCCGCCCAGGCGGCGGATCTGCTCGGCCTGGTCGGCGGCCGCGTCGGCCAGCCGGGCGGCGT
>CASFJO010000045.1 GCA_949295035.1 uncultured Gemmiger sp. | reverse complement strand
GCTCTTCTATGCTAAGATGATGGTAGTTCATACAGTTCCCTCCCGGTGGTTTAGTTGTGTGGTAACTCTATTCTACCAGGGTTCTGTATGAACTTCTTTTTATTTTCCTAAAGTGTTGCACTTGATAGTATAATTCACCAGACAGTTAACAGACACAGCAGTTTGCACTGCTGTGTCTGTTCTTGTGTTTTATCCTGTTCTGCGATACTATGGAACCGAACAGACCTACAAATCGGAATTTGAAGGGGTGTTAGAGGTGGAGATAAATGAATTATCGAAAACATTTCGCGTACGTAAATTAGATAAAGATGATGTGGAATTGATATATGATTTGAGCCGTAAAAATCATATATTTTACCAATATCACCCTCCTTTTGTTACAAGAGAAAGTATATTAGATGATATGGTGGCATTACCACCAGAAAAAAACTATGATGATAAATTCTATGTTGGTTTTTTTGAAAATCAGTCTTTAGCTGCAATAATGGATTTAATTCTTGATTATCCTGCAAAAGAAATTGCTTTTATTGGATTGTTTATGACAAATATACAGTATCAGCACAGAGGCGTCAGTTCAAAAATTATAAATGAAATTGCAATGTATCTTAAATTATTGGGTTACCAAAAAATGCGTCTTGGAGTTGATAAAGGCAATCCTCAAAGCTATGCTTTTTGGACTAAGAATAACTTTAAGGCTATAAGCGATGATAAATATATTCTCATGGAGCTGGAGATATAAATTCCAGTTTGTCGAACAGGCACAAGGGCGCACTTCTATACACCGTTCGGTGTAGTGCGTTACGTGCGGAACTTGGCTCTCCCTTTGGGAGAGCTGTCGGCGCAGCCGACTGAGAGGGAAAAACATGACCATACCAAAGGACAATAGCCAACTGGAAAACGCCCGGCGGCTACGCAGGGAGATGACACCCCACGAACGAAAACTCTGGTATCTTTTCCTCCGCAAATATCCGGTGAAGATTTATAAACAGCGAATCATCGGGAGATTTATCGTAGACTTTTATTGTGCTTCTGCCAAGTTAGTTATTGAATTGGATGGTTCTCAACACTATGAGCCCCAGGGGATGGCCTATGATTCTGCGCGTTCCGCATTTTTGACAGCGCTTGGATTGGGGGTTCTGCGTTTCTCCAACCGAGATGTCGATAGGGATTTTCGTGGCGTGTGCACACAAATTGATATTACCATTCAAAAGCGCCTGCAAGGCCCTCTCAGTCACCTTCGGTGACAGCTCTCCCAGAGGGAGAGCCAAGGAGGCTGCCTGCAACTGCGCCATAGGTCATAATGGCATAAGAAACGGAGCGCATCTGTACCGATACGCTCCGTTAACTGTCTTACGAGCAACGCCCGAAACCGCGGGGCCGTTTCTCTGTTCGGCTTCATGCCAGCACCGTTCCCTCGGGGAAGGCGGCTCGGAACACCCTGCGCACCACCGGCCCAGCCAGGATGAATTGCAGCGGCAGGGCCATGACAAAGTTGCGGGGGATGTTGCGCAGCCAGTTCATCGGCACGCCGGCCCAATTGCCGGTGTGAAAGGCGCCCTCGCAGGCCCCGTACAGGGACATGATCAGCACCATCTGCACCACCATGCCGCCGGAGATGCACAGCACCTTTTTCAAAGTGCCGTCCTCCGGTCAGACCAGCCAGCGGAAGGCCACGTACTTGGCCACCCGCGAGGCCGCGAACCAGTCGCAGCAGATGGCGAACAGATAGGCCACCGGGAATCCCAGCCAGCCCTCCGCCACCGCGTCCGGCCCGAAACCGCCCCGCTGCAGCGACACATTGTACACGCTCATCCACAGCACCATCACAAAACACATCATCACGGTATAGATCAGGCTCTCCCGCTTATTTTGAGGCATAGAACTCTCTCTCCTTTTCTCTGTGTGCGGGGCGCGGCCCCGATGCGTTTGCCAGTATACCACACCGGCGCGGCGCTTCGTAATTGTGAGTTGTTCCGAACTTTTTCGCCTGTATTCCGCCGCGTTTTCCCCAAATTGCCACCTCGCGCCCCGCCACGGCAAAGCCCGGCCCGGGCGCTGGCTGCGCGCCCATGGGCCGGGCGTATAAACGTCTCTCTGTTTTGGGATCACCGCCGCCGTCCGGCCAGCACGGCCAGCGCAATGGCCAGCGCCAGCAGTACCGCGGCGCCGCCCGCCGCCAGCGGCACCGGAAATCCGGGCGCCGACGGTTTCGTTTCAGCCCCTGCCGCTTCCTCCCCGGGCGGCTCTGTCGCCACCGGGGACGGGGCGGGCGTCCCGTCGGGGGCGGCGGTCGACGCAGGGGCCGGGCTCGCGTCGGGCGCGGCGGTCGACGCAGGGGCCGGGCTCGCCGTGGGGGCGGGGGCCGGTTTGGTCACCGTCAGGGATACCGCCTGCTCCACCGCCTGGTAGCGGCGGCTGTCCGCCGGGGTAAACACCACCATAAACCAGCCGCTCTCCCGGGGGCAGGCGTCCGGGTCCTTCCAGGCAAAAACGCCGGGCACGGCGGCCCCGCCGCCGGTGAGGACGCTCTGCCCCAGCGCCTGCCCCTGTACCAGGGCGGACGCTGTGGGCCAGGACGAAACCGCCGGCGTCCGGGGCACCGGGTCCACCTGCTCCATCGCCGCCTTTCCGGCGGTCAGCAGGGCGGCGGTCATGCCCACGCTGTCGGCCTCCTCGATGCCGGCCCGGGCGTCCTGCCGTTTTTCCTCCAGCAAAGCGGCGTTCTCCGGGGTGTACTCCCAGGCGCACAGTTCGCTGTACAGGCGGTCCAGTTCATTCACCGCGCCGGCCTTTTCCCGGGCCAGGGCGGTCCAGTCCTCGGGATAGTAGGCGCTGCCGGCATATTGGGCCGCCAGTGCGTCCAGCTGTTCCTGATAGCCTTTCTGGATCTCGCCGTTGGGCATCCAGACCGCGTACAGGGTCACCACGGCGCCCGGCTCGGCGGTCAGGTTTCGCACCGCCTGCCCGGCAAAGAACTCGGGCTGCCGGGCCTGCGGGTCCCGAGCCCAGCCCAGGAACACCCCTTCGCCGCTGGAAAACCCGCATTCCGCCAGCACGGCCGGCGCGTCATACACCGCGGGGGCGTCGGCCATCGTTCCCGTGCCGCCATTGCCCGCGTAGCGGATGCTGTAGGCGTTGGGGGCCCATTGGGCGTACAGGTACACCGCGTCCCGGCTGCCGTTTTCGCCCGCCAGGTTGCGCACCGTTTCCCCGGCGGCAAAACTCCGGCCGCCGGCTGCGTCGGCGTATGTATTCCACCCCGTAAAGGTATATCCGGCGCGGGCAAATCCGTTGCGGGCCAAAGCGAAGGTCTGGTCATAGACCACCGGCTGGTCCGCCATGCTCCCCTCACCCCCGTTGGGCCGGTAGTACACGGTATAGGGGTTGGGGATCCACCGGGCATAGACGGTCTGCCCGTTGGCGGGCAGCAGGTCCTCCTCGCCGATGGGCCGGGTACAGGCGGCGTCCTGATACCGCTCCACCCGGTCGTAGCCGGTGCGGGGGTTCTGCTCACAGAACACCGCCGCCTCCACCTGAAAGTCGGCGATGTCCGGCAAAGTCAGGGCGTCCAGCCAGTTGTTGGCCGCCACAAAACCATTGCCCTCCAGCGCGGGGTTGCCGCTCATGTCCAGATGGGTCAGGCGGTTGTAGTCGATGTGCAGAAACTTGAGCTTTTTGAGCATCGAGCCGTCAAACTCCAGCAGGCGGTTGTCAAAGGTCTCGATAAAGGCCAGTTCCGGGTTGCCGCTCACATCCAGCGTCTCCAGGGCGTTGTGGCGGCAGTACAGCCGCTCCAGTTTCGGATTGCCGGACAGATCCAGCGCGGTCAGCCGGTTCCGCTCGCAGTTCAGATCGACCAGTTCCCCGCAGCCGCGGATCTCCAGGGATGTCAGGGCGTTGGTGGCGCAGTACAGATATTTCAGCCGGGTATTGGCGCTCACATCCAGCGCGGTCAGCCGGTTGTTGTTGGCGTTCAGCGTCTCCAGCGCGAAGAAATGCTCCACACCGGTCAGATCGGCGATCTGCCGCCCGGACACATCCAGTTCGGTGACCGCGGCCAGTTCAGCCTGGCTGAAAACGCCGTCCTGGCCGGCGCCGTCCAGGTTGGCGGGATCGGTCAGCCAGGCGCGGAAATCCGCGTCGGGAAAATGGCCCGGGTCGATGGTCACGCCGCCTTCACCGGCGAAGGCGGCGGCGGGCAGCAGGGCCAGCGCCGCCAGGGCTGCCAGCGCGGCGCAGAGTACTTGTCGGGTCCTTGGCATAGGGTTCTCCTTAAAGCAGGGATGATTTCTTTGCAGATATCCGCTATTGTACCATAAAATCCCGCTTTGTCCATGGCCGGCCCCCTTTTTTTCAGACGGTTGCTGGAAACCCTGCCTGCATTTTCCAGCCGGCGGCGGAAAAGGGCTGGTCAGCCGCCGCAAAAGGGTGTACAATCAGGGTATCCTGGTATCGGCCCTCCGGGCCCGAGCCGACGAAACGAGGTAGGCTGTATGGACCATCTGTTGGAGATCTGCGTGGATTCGCTGGAGTCCGCTTTGGCGGCGCAGGAGGGCGGAGCCGACCGGCTGGAGCTCTGCGCCAATCTTTTGATCGGGGGCACCTCCCCCTCTTTGGGGCTGATCCGCCAGGTGCTGCGCCGGGTGGATATCCCGGTCAACGTGCTGCTGCGCCCCCGCTTCGGCGATTTCTGTTTTACCCCGTCTGAAAAGGAGACCACCCTCTGGGAGATCGAACAGTGCCGCGCGCTGGGTGCCCACGGGGTCGTGCTGGGGGCCCTGCTGCCGGACGGCTCGCTGGACGTGCCTTTCCTGGCCCGCTGCATCGCCGCCTCCGGCGGGCTGCGGCACACCCTTCACCGGGCCTTTGATCTCAGCCGCGACCCCTTTGAGGCGCTGGAGCAGGCGGTGGAACTGGGTTTTGACACCCTTCTCACCTCCGGCCAGCAGGCCAGTGCCGCCCGGGGGGCGGCGCTTTTGGCGCAGCTGACCGGGCGCGCCGCCGGGCGCATCGCCATCCTGGCCGGCAGCGGCGTGGGGCCGGACAATCTGGAACTGCTGGCCCGGGCGGGGGTGCGTCAGTTCCACCTGTCCGCCAAGCGCGCCGCCCCCAGCCCGATGGTCTTTCGCCGGGCCGGGGTGCCCATGGGCCTCCCGGTGGCGGACGAGTACCTCCGCGAATACGCCGACCCCGCCCTGGTGCGGCAGGTCAAGGAACAGCTCTGTGCTTTGCCGGATGATTTTTCCAAATAGCAATTCGCAAAACAAACAAATTCTTTTGGGCACATTTGTGTAATTGGCAGAATTACCGTATTTTTCCTCCAAATCGTTGACAATCTTTGCGCCAATTGATACTCTTAAATCGTATTGGAGTGGGTTGTTACTGTTCGGCAGGCAAGACCATATTCAAAATTTTTTCATGGGGCGCTCCTTATGGAATGGTTTTGAATGTGGTCTTTTTTCTTTCTGCCGGCGAGGGCGGTTGTGTATGCGGGTATTGAAATCCATCAACAATAATGTGGTATCCTGCTGCGATGAGAGCGGCCGGGAGTGGATCGCCATGGGCCGCGGTCTCGGGTTTTCCCTTCGGCCCGGGGACGAGTTGGACGAAGCCCGGGTGGAAAAGCGGTTCCGGATGGAAACGCCGGACGACGCCCGCCGGCTGGCCGACCTGTTCTCCTCCCTGCCCGCCCGGCAGATCGAACTGTGCAGCCTGATCGTGGACCGGGCCACCCGGGACCTGGGCGGCAAACTCAGCCCCAGCGTCTACCTGACCCTCACCGACCACATCTGCTTTGCCATCGAGCGGCTGCGCAGCGGAACGACCTTTCAGAATACCCTGCTGACCGAGGTGCGCACCTTCTATCCGCGGGAATACACGGTGGGCAAACACGCGCTGGAACTGCTGGCGCAGGAACTGGACGTCCATTTTCCTGACGACGAGGCCGCCAACATTGCGCTGCATCTGGTAAACGCCGAATACGAAAATTCCCTCAGCGACACCCTGCGGATCACCCAGACGCTGCACGACATCCTCTCCACCCTGGGCGGCTGGCCGCACCTGCGGCTGGACGCCGGCAGCCGCTTCTACGACGAGTTCACGGTGCATCTGAAGTTTCTGGTGCTGCGGGCCTTTGCCGGCGATGTGGAGCCCCGGGGCGACGAGCGGTTCGTGGAACTGGTGCGTCAGTGCTATCCCCATGAGTTCCACTGTGCCCAGCAGATCGTGGAAGGGCTGGAACGCCGCACCCAGAACGCCCTTCCCCCGGAAGAACAGGCTTATCTGGCCGCCAGCCTGCACCGCACCTGCCGGCTGATCTGACGGCCGCCTCTTGTGGACCCCGCCCGTTGCGGGCCGTTTGCCATACGCCATCATTATGGAAAGGAATGAATCATACACATGGGTATCTTTGATAAGCTGTTCAGCAAAAAATCCGACGAGATCCGGCTGGGCGCGCCGGCCGCCGGCGCGGCCGTTCCCCTGAGCACGGTCAGCGATCCCACCTTCGGGGAGGGGATCCTGGGCAAGGGGGTGGCCATCCGCCCCTCCTCCAACCAGGTGGTGGCCCCCTGCGACGCCACCGTGGACCTGATGTTCGACACCGGCCACGCGGTCAGCCTGAAGGCCGACTGTGGCGCCGAGGTGCTGATCCACGTGGGGCTGGAGACGGTCTCCCTGGGCGGGCGGCATTTTAAGGTCCACGCCAAAAACGGCGACCACGTCACCGCGGGCCAGCTGCTGATCGAGTTTGACCGGCAGGCGATCTCGGCCGCCGGGTTCGACACCATCATCCCGATGGTGATCTGCAACACGCCCGACTATGCCTCGGTCACCGCGCACCCGGCCGCCTCGGTCCAGCCTGGCGACACGGTGCTGACGCTGGAAAAGGCGTAAACCGCTTGCAAGGGGGAAGAATTATGTATCAAGGCACCGGCCGCCCGGTATTTTCCGGCATTGCCATCGGTCGCGCGTACCTTTACCGCCGCGACCCCGGCCAGCTGCCCGCCGGCTGCGGCGATCCGGCCGCCGAGCAGCAGGCCTTTGACCAGGCGCGTCAGACCGCCCGCGCCCAGCTCACCGAACTGTGCGAAAAGACCCGGCGGGAACTGGGCGAGGAACAGGCCATGATCCTGGACGTGCAGATCCTGATGCTGGACGATCTGGACTATCTGGACGGCGTGCGGCAGCGGATCGCCGCCGGGGCCGGGGCCGCCCGGGCCGCCCGGGAAACCGGGGAAGAGTTCAGCGTGGTTTTTGCCGCCCTGGAGGATCCTTATATGCAGGCCCGCGCGGTGGATATCCGGGATATGTCCGAACGGCTCGTGACCATTTTGTGCGGCGGCGAAAGCGGGTTTTCCATGCCCGAGCCCGGCATCCTGGTGGCGGAGGACCTGACCCCCAGCGAGACGGTGCAGCTGCCCCGGGACAAGATCCTGGCCTTCATCACCCGGCAGGGCTCGGCCAACAGCCACATCGCCATCCTGGCCCGCATCATGAACATCCCCTCGCTGGTACAGGCAGGGATCGAACTGGACCCGGCGCTGGAGGGCAGGACCCTGATCGTGGACGGGTTTGCAGGCCGGTATTACCTGGACCCGGACGAGGCCACCCTGGCCGCCATGACCGCCAAGCGGGACGAAGAACTGGCCCGCCGCCGGCAGCTGGAGGCCTACCGGGGCGTTCCCACCGTCTCCCGAAGCGGCCGCCGCATCCAGCTGATGGCCAACATCGGCCGCCCGGAGGACGTGCAGACCGCGCTGGACGGCGACGCCGAAGGGGTGGGCCTGCTGCGCAGCGAGTTCATGTATCTGGGGCGGGACAGTTTTCCCACCGAGGAAGAGCTGTTCCAGGGCTACCGCCAGGTGGTGGAACAGCTGGCGGGCCGGCCGCTGGTGATCCGCACGCTGGATATCGGCGCGGATAAACAGGTGGACTACTTCGGCCTGGAAAAAGAAGAAAACCCCGCCCTGGGATATCGGGGCATCCGCATCTGCCTGACGCGGGAGGATATCTTCCGCCCCCAGATGCGGGCCATCTACCGGGCCAGCGCCTTTGGCCCGGTGAGCGTGATGTTCCCCATGATCATCTCGGTGGAGGAGGTGCGGCGCATCAAGGCCTTCTGCGAGACGATCCGGGCGGAACTGACCGCCGAGGGCGTATCGTTCGGCCAGGTGGAGCTGGGCGTGATGATCGAGACCCCCGCCGCCGCCCTTATCAGCGCCGACCTGGCCAAAGAGGTGCAGTTCTTCAGCGTGGGCACCAACGATCTGACCCAGTACACCCTGGCGATCGACCGGCAGAACGCCAAGCTGGATGAATTTTACGACCCCCACCACCCGGCGGTGCTGGCATTGCTGAAGATGGTGGTGGAAAACGCCCACGCCCAGGGCATCTGGGCGGGGATCTGCGGGGAACTGGGGGCCGATCTGACCCTGACCGAGACCTTCCTGCGGATGGGCTATGACGAGTTGTCTGTTTCTCCCGGCCGCGTGCTGGAGATCCGGAAAAAAGTTTGCGAAAGCGAGGTATAACCCGTGAAAGAGATCCGTTATGTGATCACCGACGCGCTGGGTCTGCACGCCCGGCCGGCGGGCCTGCTGGTGAAGGAGGCGTGCCGCTTTCCCTGCGCCGTGACCATCGGGGTGGCCGGCGGCGCCCCGGTGGACGCCAAGCGCATTTTGGGGGTCATGAAACTGGCCGCCAAGCAGGGTATGGAACTTACCCTCACCTTCGACGGGCCTGAGGAAGAGGCGGCCGCCGCCGCCATGGCCGATTTCCTCAAGGCCAACCTGTAAAAGCGGCAAAGAGGGACGGCTGTGGGCCGGCCGTCCCCTGCTGATAGGCTGCGACCGGCGGCACACCGCCCCGGTCCAACAACCGTGTTAGGAGGACATAAGGTATGATGCGATTTTTCCAACGTTTGGGCAAATCTTTGATGCTGCCCGTGGCCTGCCTGCCGATCGGCGGTATCCTGATGGGTATCGGCTACTGGATCGACCCTGTGGGCTGGGGCGCCAACAACCTGCTGGCTTTGCTGCTGATCAAGGCCGGCGGCATCCTGATCGACAATATGGCGATCCTGTTCGCTTTGGGCGTGGCCATCGGCATGTCCAAGGACCAGGAAGGCACCTCTGCTCTGGCGGCCATCATCTCCTGGCTCACCGTGCAGACCATGCTCGGTACCAGCGTAGTGCAGCTGATCGTGGGCGCCGACGCGGTGGTCCCCGACGCTTTCGCCAAGATCAACAACCAGTTCATCGGCATCCTGTGCGGCCTGATCGCCGCCGCCTGCTACAACCGGTTCTACAAGACCAACATGCCGGACTTTTTGGGCTTCTTTGCCGGCCGCCGGTTCGTGCCGGTCATGACCGTGCTGGTCACCCTGGTCGTCTGCATCCCCCTGTACTTTGTCTGGCCCGTTGTGTACAACTTCCTGGTCCTGATCGGTGAGAGCATCATGGGCCTGGGCGCCATCGGCGCGGGCATCTACGGTTTCCTGAACCGTCTGCTCATCCCCATCGGCATGCACCACGCCCTGAACAGCGTGTTCTGGTTCGGCGTGGCGGACATTAACGACATCGGCAAGTTCTGGGGCACCATCGAGGGCGGCGTCCAGGGCGTCACCGGTATGTACCAGGCGGGCTTCTTCCCCGTGATGATGTTCGGTCTGCCCGGCGCGGCGCTGGCCATGTACCACACCGCCAAGACCAACAAGCGCAAGATCGCCGCCGGCATCCTGCTGAGCGCCGCGCTCTGCTCCTTCTTCACCGGCGTTACCGAGCCCCTGGAATTCTCCTTCATGTTCCTGGCTCCCGTTCTGTACGTCATCCATGCCCTGATCACCGGCATCTCGGTGGCCATCGTGGCGGCCCTGCCCATCCGCGCGGGCTTCCAGTTCAGCGCCGGCTTTGTTGACTGGTTCCTGAGCTTCAAGGCTCCCTTTGCCGAGAACGTCTGGCTGCTGATCCCCATCGGCCTGGTATTCTTCGTGGTCTACTACGTGATCTTCCGTCTGGTGATCACCGCCATGGATCTCAAGACCCCCGGCCGTGAGGACGACGACAACTCCGCCGAACTCAACATCGAGCTGGGCAGCAGCGACTACGCCGCCATGGCCGCCGCCATTCTGGAAGGCGTGGGCGGCGCGGCCAACGTGACCAACGTGGACAACTGCATCACCCGTCTGCGTCTGGAAGTGAAGGACCGCCTGCTGGTGGACGAGAAGAAGATCAAGGCTGCCGGCGCCGCTGGCGTCGTGCGCCCGGGCAAGACCAGCGTTCAGGTCATCATTGGGCCGAAGGTCCAGTTCGTGGCCGACGAGTTCAAGAAGCTGGTCCGCTGATCTCCGTACATAGGATCATTGGGCGGCGTCTGGGCCCACAAGGCGCCGCTTGAATCACACAAACGAACAAGGCCCGGAGCCGACGGCTCCGGGCCTTGTTCCTTTTTGTCTCCGGGCGGCCGCCCCCGCCGTATCCCGCAAAAAGCGCTTGACAAATCGAATACAGTGTTCTATATTAGAAATAGAATAATTCTAATTTAAGGTGATGTATATGCGATACGCCGAAAAGATCCTGGAGATCATTGCCGCCTCGGACGCCCACATGACCGCCGAGCAGATCTTTTTCGCGCTGAAGCAGCGCTGTCCCTCGGTGGTGCTGGCCACGGTGTACAACAATCTGAACGCGCTCTGCGCGCAGCACCGGGTGCGCCGTATCCGGGTGGAGGGATATCCTGACCGCTACGACCGGGCCACCCGGCACGATCATCTGGTATGCCCGCACTGCGGCGCGCTGATGGATCTGCATCTGGCCGATCTCACCGCCGAACTGCAGCGCCAGACCGGGCTGCCCATTGAGGGATACGATCTCAAGATCCAGTATCTCTGCCCTCACTGCCGCGCCAAGGCGCAGGCAGCCGCCCACGCATGCGGGTCTGCGGACCTGTAAATATATATCCGTAAGGAGGTTTTTGTATGAGAAGCATCACGAAATTGGATCTGCAGTACGCCCACCGTTTTTATGGTTTTAAGGGCGAAGCCCAGTATCTGCACGGCCACACCGGCGTGCTGACCCTCGAGGTGGAGGACACCGTCGAGCCCGGTGTGAATATGGTTTTTCCCTGCAACGAGATCCAGAAAACCGCTTGGGAACTGCTCAAAAACTTTGACCACGCCCTGATCCTGCGGGAGGACGATCCCCTGCTTCCGGCGATCCTTCAGGTATATGAAGCGCAGGGCATCCGCAACGGCGCGCCCCAGAACCAGATGAAGGGCCCCGCCTTCCGCACCGAACTGGCCACCGCCTATCCGGAGTGCCGGCTGGTGGTCACCAAAGAGACCCTGACGGTGGAGGGGATGATCAAGATCGTCTACGATCTGCTGAAGGACAAGCTGAACATCGCCAAGATCACCTTTACCAGCGGGGTCAACGCCGCCTCGGCGGAGTTCACCCCCCGCAACCGGATCGATCGGTGCCCGCTGTGCGGCGTGGCTCTGGATGAGAACGGCGTATGCCCCAAGTGCGGCTACCGGAAAGGATGACCTCCACCGGGCAGCTTCTCTTTGCGGAACTCCGCGACCGCGCGCCGGGCCCCGGGCCTGGCGCTTTCCTGTTTTCGCGCAAAAGGCAGGTGCTTTGTATGCGAACGAAACTGCTGGCCCTGGTGGCGGCCGGCGCGATGCTGTGCGGCTGTGCCGCGCCCGCCGTACCGCCGCGATCGGACCTTCCTTCTGAAACCGGGCAGCCCTGAGGAGACGACTATGTATACCGATACGACCGAATCCGTGATCTACCTGGCCGGCGGCTGCTTCTGGGGCCTTGAACGCTGATGCAGTCCATCCCCGGCGTGATCGACGCCCAGAGCGGCTACGCCAACGGCACCGGCGAGGCCGATGCCAACTACGCCGCCGTCTGCACCGGCGCCACCGGTTTCCGGGAGACGGTGCGGGTGGAGTACGACCCGCAGCAGGTGAGCCTGGACGCGCTGCTGCTGGCCTACTTTTATGTCATCGACCTCACCGTGAAGGACCGGCAGGGCAACGACCGGGGCACCCAGTACCAGACCGGCGTCTACTACACCAACGAAGCGGCCCGGGAAACGGTGGAGCGGATCGCCGCCATCGAGCGGGGTCGCAGCGAATCCTTCTTTGTGGAGATCGGCCCGCTGGTGAACTTCTACCCGGCCGAGGAATACCATCAGAACTACCTGGAAAAGAACCCGGGCGGCTATTGTCACATTCCCCGGGCGGAAATAGAACTGTTCTCCCGGCTGCGGATCGATCCCGGCGATTACCAGCGGCCCGCCGCCGAGGCGGTGCGGGACAAACTGACGGCGGAGCAGTACCGCGTCACCCAGGAGAGCGCCACCGAGATGCCCTTTACCAACGAGTTTTGGAACCAGTTTGAGAAGGGCATCTATGTGGACGTGGTCACCGGCGAACCGCTCTTCTCCTCCACCGACAAGTTTGCCAGCGGCTGCGGGTGGCCGGCTTTCTCCCGGCCCATCGAGGCCCCGGCGGTGGTGGAACTGCCGGACGACAGCCACGGGCTGCACCGCACCGAGGTGCGCAGCCGCGCCGGCGACTCGCATCTGGGCCACGTCTTTACCGACGACCCGGAATCCCCCAACGGGGTGCGCTACTGCATCAACAGCGCGGCGCTGCGGTTCATCCCCTACGAGAAGATGGAGGCCGAGGGCTACGGCTATCTGATGGACCTGTTCCAGGACTGATCGCGTAAAAAGGCGCGGGGAGCCACGCTCCCCGCGCCGTGTGTTTGCGGTCTGCGGATGTTGTTACCAGGGGGTCAGTTCCAGATACAGCTCCTTGTACTGGCGGGCCGAATGCTGCCAGGACACATCCTTGGCCATGTCCCGCTGCACCACCTCATCCCAGTGGTAGCGGCTGGTGAAATACTCGGTCTTGGCCCGGTTGATGGCGTCCAGCAGCAGGCCGGCGTCGTACCGGTCAAAGGTGAAGCCGTTGCCCCCGCCGGTGAACACATTGTAGGGCTCCACCGTGTCCTTGAGCCCGCCGGTCTCCCGCACGATGGGCAGGGTGCCATAGTGCATGGCGTTCAGCTGGGTCAGGCCGCAGGGCTCAAACCGGCTGGGTACCAGCAGCGCGTCGGCCGCGGCGTAGATGCGGTGGGCCCGGGCCTCGTCGTACTGGATGCAGGCCGAGAACATCCCCTTATGCTCGTTCTCGTACCAGCGGAAGGTATCCTCATACTGCTTGTCGCCGGTGCCCAGCACCACCACCTGGGTGTTGCCGTCCAGCACCTGGGGCAGGATCGCGTTGACCAGGTCCAGGCCCTTCTGATTGGTCAGCCGGGAGATCAGGCCGATCAAAAACTTGCCCTCATCCTGCACAAGGCCCAGTTCCTGCTGCAGCGCCCGCTTGTTCTCCGGCTTGTGCCGCAATACGTTGGTGATGTCGTAGTGTACCGCCAGCGCCGGGTCGGTGGCCGGGTCCCACATGCCGTAGTCGATGCCGTTCACGATGCCCCGCAGCTTGTAGTTGTGGTAGCGCAGGTGATCCTCCAGCTTCTCGCCATACTCGGGGGTCTGGATCTCGCCGGCGTAGGTGTTGCTCACGGTGGTGATCCGGTCCGCGTAGGCCAGGCCGCCCTTGAGCATGTTGGCGTTCACATAGTCCTGCTGCAGCGCGCCCATGTTGAACACCTCGTCGGGCAGGCCGGTCCAGTACCGGATGGTGGGGATGTTGTAGATGCCCTGGAACCGCAGGTTGTGGATAGTGAGCACCGTTTTGGCCCGCCCCACCGGCGAATCCCGGAACAGGGTGCGCAGATACACCGGCGCCAGCGCCGCCTGCCAGTCGTGGCAGTGCAGGATGTCCGGGATCCAGTTCATGTAGTTCAGCGCCGCCAGCGCCGCCTTGCTGAAGAAGCAGTATTTGGGGATGTCGTCCACCAGGCTCACATAGGGGTTGCCGGTGGTGAAGAATTCCTGGTTGTCGATAAAATCGTAGACCACACCGTCCCAAATATATTCCATGATGCCCACATAGTAGCGGCGGCCGGTCTGGCCCAGGTCCATGTAGAACTCGCCCCGGTAGACCATCTTGTCCTGATACTGCTGCGGGATGCAGGCATAGCGGGGCAGGATCACCCGCACATCGCAGTTCTGCTTTGCCAGTTCCCGGGGCAGCGCGTACATCACGTCCCCCAGCCCGCCTGTCTTGACGAAGGGATGACACTCCGACCCGATAAAAGCCACGCTGCGCCGCGGGGTGTCGCACACCGGGGCAGGTTCCGCTTTGGGGGCGGGCTCTGCCTTGGGGGCAGCTTCTGCCTTGGGGGCAGGGGCCGTCTTTTTGGCCGCCGGCTTTTTTGCCTTTTTCGCGGGTTTTGCCTTTTGGGCCGGCGCTTCTTGCCTTGCGGGCTCCGCCTGCGCGGCGGGTTCCGCCTTCTTCGCAGGCTCTTCCTTCTTTACGGGTTCCGCCTTTTTTACAGGTTCCGCTTTCGGGGCGGGCTCCGCCTTGGCCGCCGCGGGCTTGCCGGCCGGCCGCTTTTTGCCGGGCTGCGCTTTCTTCTGTGCCACAACAACTCTCCCTTTCCTGATGCAGTGTCCCGGCGCCGGGGCGGGCATTTCCTCCTCGCTTGTCCCCCGCCACGGCCGCGTTCCGGGTCCTATAAAAACACAGTATCACATTCCTGTCCGAATTTCAATCGCCTGCCCGGTTTTTCCCTTTTTCGCCTTGTGTTTTTATCGCCCGAACCATGCCGCAAAAGCCGCCGCATCCGCGAAAGCCCCCGCAAACCTGCACAAAAGGTCGGCCGGTACTGGCAGGCCGGCAGCGCACATCCGCCTTACAGCTTCTGCATCTTTTCCTGCTCGAACTGGCGGCGGTACAGGTCCCGGTAGTAGCCCTTTTGGCGGATCAGCTCCTCGTGGGTGCCCTGCTCCACGATGGCCCCGTCCCGCACCACCAGGATGCGGTCGGCCCGGCGGATGGTGGACAGCCGGTGGGCGATCAAGAAGGAGGTGCGCCCCTTGAGCAGCAGTTCGGTGGCCTCCTGGATCAGCCGCTCGGTCTTGGTGTCGATGGAGCTGGTGGCCTCGTCCAGCACAAAGATGCGCGGGTCGGCCAGCACCGCCCGGGCAAAGCTGATCAGCTGCTTTTCGCCGGTGGACAGCCGGTCGCCGCCCTCGCCCACGTCGCTCTGGTAGCCTTTTTCCAGCCTCATGGCCACCGCGTCGGCCGAGACCGCCTTCGCCGCCGCGATGACCTCCTCGTCGGTGGCGTCCAGCCGGCCGTAGCGGATGTTCTCCATCACCGTGCCGCTGAACAGGTGCGGGCTCTGCAGCACATAGCCGATGTGGCTGTGCAGCCACAGCTGGCTGCGCTCCCGGTAGTCCCGCCCGTCGATGAGCACCTGGCCGGAGGTGGGCTCAAAGAATCGGCAGGCCAGGTTGACCAGGGTGCTCTTGCCGGCGCCGGTCTCCCCCACGATGGCGATGGTGGACCCGGCGGGGATCTTCAGGTTGAAGTGGCTGAGCACCTCCTCATTGCCGTCCGGATACCGGAAGGACACGTCCCGAAACTCGATATCCCCCCGGATCGGCTCCCAGTTCTCCCGTTTGGGGGCGAAGGTGGTGCCGTACTTCCCGATCACTTCGGGGGTGTCGGTGATGAGGGGCTGCTCTTCCAGCAGGCCCATGACCCGCTCGATGTTGGCCTGCAGCGACAGGATGTCCGCGATGTTGCGGGCGATCTGCCGGATGGGCTCAAAAACGCCCACCGCGTAGGCGGTAAAGGCCGACAGGGTGCCGATGAGCAGCTGGTGTTCCAGCGCCAGGGCGCCGCCCCGGGCCAGCACGATGGCGGTGGTCAGGGAACTGAAGAACATCACCAGCGGGATGTACACGGCGGACAGCCGCGCCGCCCGCACCGACGAGGCCCGCATATCCTGGGTCACGGCCTCAAACTCCCGGCTGTTCTGCTCCTCGATGACCAGGGTCTTGGAGGTGCGCGCGCCCATGATGCCCTCGTTGTAAGCGCTGGTGATGCGGGAGTTCATCTTGCGCACCCGGCGGTTCCAGCGCAGGATGCGGTCCTGGAACCAGGCGGTCAGCAGCGAGATCACCGGCACGATCAGGATCACCGCCGCCGCCAGGCCCGGGTTCAGCAGGAACATCACCCCAAAGACCCCCAGCACGTAGAACACCGCCCACAGGATGTCGGTGGCGTTCCAGGCGATCATGCCGGCGATGCGGTTGGTGTCGCTCATGATGCGGCTGAGCAGATACCCCACCGGCGTCACGTTGTAGTAGGAGAGGGACAGGGTCTGCAGATGTACAAAGCAGGCCCGTTTCATGTCCCGGCCCACCTGCATCTCGATGCGCATGGAGCGGCGGGTGAACAGGATGACCGCCAGCGCCTGCGCCGCGATCACCAGGCCGTAGAACACCGCGAACCCGGGCAGCCCGCTCAGGTCCCCGGTCTCGATGAACGCGTCGATGGCGCACCGCTGGAACAGCGGCAACGCGATGTCGATGACGGCGCAGAATACATTCAGCACGATCACTGCGGCGATCAGCCCCCGGTAAGGCCGCAGAAAGGGCAGCAGCTTTTTCCAGGAGCGGATATCAAAGGATCTTGTGTATTCCTGTTCGTCAAACCCCATTCCTCTCGCCTCCTTCCTCGTCAAACAGCAGATCCCGGTCCTCGCCGGTCATCTGCAGATCGTAAATTTCCCGGTACAGCCCGCCCCGGGCCATCAGCTGTTCGTGGCTGCCGATCTCGGCCACCCGGCCGTCCTGCAGCACCAGGATGCAGTCGGCCTGCATGAGGGTGGTGATGCGGTGGGAGATCAGGATCACCGTGGCGGTGCCCTTGGCCTGGCGCAGCGAGGCGCGGATCTCGGCGTCGGTCTCCGCGTCCACCGCCGAGAGGGAGTCGTCAAAGATCAAAACCGGCGCGTCCAGCATCAGGGTGCGGGCGATGGCCACCCGCTGTTTCTGCCCGCCGGACAGGGTCACCCCCCGCTCCCCCACGATGGTGTCGTAGCCGTCGGCAAATTCCAGGATGGCTTCGTCCACATGGGCGGTGCCGGCGCGGCGGCGCACCTCCTCCAGGGTGGCGCCGGGCCGGGCGGCGGCGATGTTCTCCCGGATGCTGCGGGAGAACAAAAACGGTTCCTGCAGCACGATGCCGATGTTGCGCCGCAGCCAGGGCCGGCTGATGGCGGCGATGTCCACCCCGCCGATGGTGATGGAACCGCTGTCCGGCGGCAGGTCGTACAGCCGGTCCAGCAGGTGCATCAGGGTGGACTTGCCGCTTCCGGTGCCGCCCAGGATGGCAAAGGTCCTGCCGGCGGGGATGGTGAAACTCACATCCCGCAGCACCGGCTGCCCGCCGTAGGCAAAGGACACATGGTCAAACACGATGTCCCGGTCCATGGGCGGGGTCTGGGCGTCGGCGGGCTCGGCCTCGGGCTCGGAGCCGAGAATGTAGGCCAGCCGCTCGATGGACACCCCCGCCTTGCTCATCTCGGAGAGGATGCGCCCCAGCCCGCGCACCGGCCACACCAGCGACTGGTTGTAGGACACAAAGGCCAGAAACTCGCCCAGAGTGATGGCCCCGTCCACCGCCTGCACCACCCCCACCGAGATGACGGTGAGGATCTGCAGCCCGGTGATCAGATCACCCATGCCCCAGTAGGCGCTGAGCAGCCGCCCCAGCCGGATCCACAGCGCGGCGAACCGCTCGTTCTTTTGGTCGAACCGCTCCACCTCAAAGCTCTCCCGGCCAAAGGCCCGCACCACCCGCACGCCGGTCAGGTTCTCCTGCACGGTGGCGGACAGTTCCCCTTCCGCCTCGTCGGCGGTGAGAAAGCGCCGGGCGATCCGGGAGTAGAAGAATCCCGAATAGAGCAGGATGACCGGCAAAAACGCCACGGCGATCAGGGTCATGCGAAGATTCATCGCGACCATCACCGCCAGCGAAAAGCCCACCAGAAACACCACCCGGCAGACCTCCAGCAACTGGTTTGTCACAAAGTTGCGCACCACCTCCACATCGGAGGTGCAGCGCTGGATGATCTCGCCGGTGCTGTGGGCCACATGCCAGGCGTAAGGCAGCCGCTGGATGTGGCTATAGAGCGCGTCCCGCAGCGCCTTGACAAAATTCTCCGATCCCCAGGCGGTGCCCATGCGGCTGCCGTAGGTGCACACCCCCGACAGCACCGCCACCACCATCAGAAAGGCCGCCGCCGCCAGCAGCTGGGTCATGGGCCCGGCGTCCAGCAGCGATTTTGGCGCCAGCGCCGTCACCACCCGGGGCAGCGGTTCCCCGCCCAGGATGGAGTCCACCGCCACCCGCACCACCTGGGGCGTGAGCGACGAGAGCACGGTGTTTCCCATGGAAAACGCCAGCGTCAGCGCGAAGATCCACAGGCAGGGCCGCAGGAACCGCCCGATCAGCGCTTGTTTCGATCCGTTCAAATCCCTTCCTCCTTCTTTTTCACACAACAAAAAACGCCTCCGGCACAAAGCCGGAGGCGTGAAATGGACCGCACCAAAGCCTGCCCGTTATACAGGGCAGAGCGCGGGCGCGGACAGTTCTTTCCTTCGGCTCAACACGATCGCGCGATGCTCAAAGTTCCGATTGATCATTCTGTCCGCCCCCCTTTCTTTCCTGAAAGTCCAAAATGCGATTCAACAAGAATCAATATACGCTCTTCTTCTTTTCCTGTCAAGCCCTATCTTCTTGCCGGACCCCGGCGGGGTACCTGCGAAGGGGCAAATCCTTTCCGCCTCGTGTTTGCCCGCTCCTGTTGCCGGATGGCCGTTTCCCCGCCGCTATGCCGCGCCAAAGCGCGCCAGATGCGCGGCGCTTATCCCCGGGACACCGTGACGGTCAGCGGGGTCAGTTCATAGCGGTCCACGCCGCCCTGGCCGTCGTACACCGTCTTTACGCCGTATGCCGTGCCGCCTTCCACCGGGTAGACGTAATCCCAGCCCTGCTTCCACTCCGTATACACGCGGCCGGCCGCGTCCACCAGAACGTATTCCGTTTCATTGGAAAAGAATTCCTTGCCGGTGGTGTCGGCCTCCACGAAGGCGTACCGGTCGTCGCACTGGACCAGGCCATAGCCGAACTGGACCCCTTCGGGCCGGGAGACCGGCTGGCCGGAGGGGAGGAGCAGCGTCTCGCCGGTATGCCCGCTCTGTTCCTGGATCAGGAAGGGCTTGCGGATCAGCGCGCGGTACGCCTGCTGCTTGATCTCAACACCCCGTTCATAGGGCACATTCTGTGCATCTTCCCAGGTCCCGTCCTGGCAGTCCACCACCATGCCGGCGCGGTCGATCCGGACGTTCTTGTACTCCCCGTCGGTGTAATCCAGATTGCTGATCTCCACATACAGGGTGGCCTGCTCGCCGTCAAACGGGTCCAGTTTCAGGTCCACCCGCTTGTCTTCGCCCGCCTGCAGATACTGCCGCACCGTCTCCAGCAGCTGATCCGCCGACAGCACCACCCTGCCCTGCTCATCCGCATAGCCGTATGGGGTGTTGATCAGGCCGCCGTCAAACACCATCCGGGCGCTTCTCACGGTCGTCTCCCCGGCGGGCTGGATCTGTACCGGTTCGCCCTCCATGGTATAAAACGCGTCCGTGTTGCCCGCCAGGGAAAAATACCCCTCGTTGGCAAGGGCACTGGCCATGCCCTGGGTGTTGCTGTCCCCGACCATCTGCAGGATCGTGTTGCCCTCCCGGTCAAAGACCACAACGATGCCGACGCCGGTATCGTAGCCGGCCGCGTGGAAGCTCCACAGCCCGTCGCCCACATAGGTCAGCAGGGGCTGGTCGTACCCGATGCCGAATTTCCCGTCCGGCGTGCCCCGCGCCTGGGTGAGCAGCTCCTGCGGGACGGTGTACACCGTGTTGAACGACGCGTCGCACACCACGATCCCGTGGTCCATCGCCTCATACCACTCCAGGCCCTCCGAGCACTGCAATGTTCCCAGGATGGCATACCGGTCGCAGGCGTTGTAGGAATCAAAGTCCCACGAGACAAAGGACAGCGGGGGCAGATTGGTCAGCTGGCCCCGCTTGTCCAGGGAGCTCTTTTTGACCAGGATCGTGTCCCCCATCTCCAGGTTCAGCGACGCGCCCTCCGGGAATTCGCCGTCGGACCCGGCCGGCTCCGACGAGGCGGAGGCGTCCGGCGCGGCGGTGGGCTCCACGGTGCGCTCCTCAAAGGTGATATGCACCGTCACCATTTCCTGGTCGTCCAGATGCAGACTCACAAAGCCCTCTTCCGTCAGGAATTTTTCTCCGGCCATCGCGTATTGGGCCAGCAGGGCCCCCTGGGCGTGGTACTCGGCCAGGACCTGGCCCTTCCCGTCGTACAGGAAATACCCGTCTTTCGATTCCAGCACCCGCACGCAGGGCACCGCCTCCTGCAGCAGGTTGCCGTCGTAGTCGTACAGGTTCACCTGGTTGGAGTCTTCGCGGGCGTAAAATCCCTCGGGCGCCAGGCGGCAGATTTCCGCAAAGCGGGCCTCCACCCGCACCGCGCCGTCGGCGCCGCGGATGCCGTACCGGTCGTCCTCCTTATAGGCCGTGCAGCCGTCCTGCACGCCGGCGTCCAGCACCGCGCCCTCCGATTCGCAGCGCAGGCCCTCCGTATCGTATACGTTTCCGCCCTGCTGCAGCGCCCAGCCGTCCTGTTCCCGGTACGCGCATCCCATATCCGCATACTCCGCCAGCGGCGTGCCGTCGGCCCGGTACATCCAGCCGTATGTTTTGTCATACAAAAAGATAAATTCCCCGCCGGACTGGCGCAGCGCGAACATCTCGGTAGGCTCCAGCGCGGCCAGCTGCGCGCCGGTCTCGTCGATCATCATCCAGAAATACTGCCCGCCCTCGTAGTTGCACACCAGCGCCTTGCCGTTGTAGAAGGGCTCCACAAAGTCGTAGGCGGGGGCCAGGGTCACCTGGCCGGACAGATCGCAGTAGCCCCATTTGTCGTTTTCAAAATAGGGTACCCAGCCGTTGTCGCCCACCAGGAAAATATCGTCCAGGGCCTTCTGCTGCACCATGGACGGCGCGCTCTGGATGCTCGCTTCTCCTCCCCCGAAATACAGTTCCATCCCCTCTTCCGTGTTGAGGAAAATATCGTCCACACTGCCGTGCAGGTTGGCCCGGCCCTCCGCCGGGCCCAGCAGCTCGATCTCGTTGGGCACCACATACAGCGGCGTGTACTCCCCCTCCAGGGTGATGTAGCCGCATTCCACCGGGGGCAAGTCGCCCTTCATGGTGTAGTCCTCCCCGGGCGTGACCAGATACCGGGCCGCGAAGGCCACCCCGTTGTGGAAGGATCCCACCACATCGTATCCGTCCAGGATCTTCTCATACTGGGTATCCACCACCGGCACCCGCTCGGTCGCAGCCGGCTCCGCGCTGTCGGACGCAGGCTGGCTGCCGGCGTTCTGCCCGCATCCGGCCAGCAGCGCCGCCAACAGGATGCCGGCGCTGACAAGTGCTGTAAATCTGTGCCTCATACTTTCAACTCCCAATCGGTGTATTTTATTATAATAAAATACACCGATTTTGCAAGCGTTTTTTGCCGGCCGGATGGCTTTCCCGCCTCTTGGACCGTTCGCGCAAACGCCCCCGTACAGGCTGGCCTGTACGGGGGCGTTTTAACGATCCTGCGATTTTGCGGCTTGGTACGGCAGAGGGCGATCAATCCCGGTCCTGCCGCAGGAAATAGCGCCGCAGCCCAAAGAGCGCCGCCAGGACCAGCACCAGGGCCGCCCCGCCCAGGATGGGCAGCACCGGCAGGGAACCGCTTTCCCCAGGCGCATCGGTCGGCTGGGTCTGCCCGGGCCCGGCGGGCAGCCGGGCCTCGTCATAGGCGACGACATACTTGGAAAAGTGGGGGGTGAGGAAGGTCACCTCACCGGCGGCCTCCTCATAGCTGGTATGGCAGATGGTGATCTCGCCCGTTTCATCCAGATACCATACCACGACCCCCGCGGCCTGCTGGCCCGGAGCCAGGGTATACGGAAGGGTGATGGTGGCATTGCCCTGCCGGAAGTCCGAGACCACCTTTCCGTTGGATCGGAGGGTCAGTTCCACCACAGGGAACTCGCCGGCTTTGGCCGCCTGGGCCTCGTTCAGTTCGTCCGGCTGCACCGGGCTGACCGTCAGCACGATCTCGCCCTCGGCCTGCTGGGCGGCGGCCTTGAGGGCCTCGCCGTCAAAGGAGACCCGGGCCACCGGAGAGCCAACGGTCAGGGCGGCCCCCTTCTGCAGGGCCAGCGTGTTCAGAGCCTCGCCGGGCAGGGTCATCTGAAGGCTCCGGGCGCCCTCGGCGGCCGTGATCTCCAGTTCCACAACGGGATCTTCACGGCTTTGCCGGGCGCGTTCCACCGCCTGGGCAACGATCTGTTCAAACCGCTCCTGGTCCAGGGCCGCCACGGCGGCGCCATTCTCCAGCACCGCCTCCAGCTGCACGGCGGTCTTTTCCGGAGCGGGGGTCGCCGTCGCGGTGGGGTTGGGTGTCGCGGTGGGTGTTGCCGTAGGCTTTGCCGTGGGCGCTGCGGTGGGCGCGGCCGTGGGCTTTGCGGTAGGCGCTGCGGCAGGCGCGGCCGTAGGCGCTGCCGTGGGTTTTGCGGTAGGCGCGGCCGTGGGTTTTGCCGTGGGCGCCGGGGTCTGCCGTGCCAGAACGGTCAGGGTCCCGGCCGCATTCTTTGTCAGCTGGTAGTTGTCCGCGCCGGCAAAAGCGGTGCTGCCCGCGTTGCTCCAGGTGATGGTATAAACGCCGGCGGTCTTTACAGCGTCCGCCAGGGCGATCACGGTCCCGTCCGCCCTGGTCACGGCAAAGGCGGGAGCCACCGAGGGGGTCACCGTCTCGCCGGCCACAAGGCCGGTCCAGGTCAGGGCCAGGGCGGGGGCGCTGTCCCCCACATAGGCCGTCAGACGGGGCGCGGCCACCGTCAGGGGCTTTCCGGCGATAGTAAACGCCAGGGTCAGGCTACCGGTATACTGCGGGTCGCTGTCCGGGATGGCAAAGGTCACCGTGTAGTCGCCGGCGCCGGCGGGGGCCCGGCCATCGGCGGTGCTGTAGGTCACGGTGAATCCGCCCGCAAAGCCCGCGGCGGCGGGTTTGCCGGTGTAGCCGGTCTGGACGGCGCCGGTGTAGGTGCCGTTGCGCGCGGTGACGCCGGTGATGGCAAGCGTCTGCTTATCCGAGCCGGTCAGGGTCACCGTGATCGTGTAATCCTGGTAGTTGCCGCCCCCGTTTACCGGCACGGTAACGGTATAGACCTGCCCCTTCGCAATACCGCTGCCGCCCTCATACAAAAGGGTGTTGCCGGTGATCTTCATTCCGGAAACGGCTTCGCTGCCGGCGGCGCAGACAGGAACACCAAACGCGGCCCCTTCGGGAGGCTGGGGCAGTTCCAGCCTCCCGGAGACGTTGACCCGGACCAGCCCGGAGACGGCCGTCACGCCGGTATAGGCGGCTTTTTCAATGCTCTGGCCGTTCAGCGTATAGCGGGCCGTCTTTGTGCCGTCCGCAAAGTGGTAGTTGTCGTTTGTCAGGGTCACCGTGACGGTGACCGCCTTGCCCGTACCCGCCTGGGCGCTGTCAAAAACGGCGGCGGCGGTGTAGTCGGTACCCGGGCTCAGCTGTTCGCCGCTGAGCAGGCCATCAAAGTCCACATGGGTCACCGTGGCGGCGGTGCTGCCGTCGTAGGTCTTGGGGGCCAGCGTAACGCCGGTGATGCGCAGCGCGGCGTCACGTTCAAAGTTCGCCGTGAGGGTCACGTCGTTGGCCGGCATGGCAAAGCGGACGCTGGGCTGAGCGGCGTCGGCAAGGGCAACGCCCTGGGCCGTCCAGCTTCGGAAGGCATAGCCCTCTCTGGTCCCGGCGGTCACGGTGACCTGGTCGTTTTCCTTGTATGTCCCGCCGCCGGTGGCGCCGTCGCCGCCTTGCACGGTGACCGTATACTGTTTCGCCGGGGCGATCACCCCGCTGACCGTAGCGGTATAGGTGACCGGATAGCCAAAAGCCGTGGCGACAAAGAGGTATTTCCCGTTTTCTAGCGGATCGTCCGGCGAGACGCGGTTGCCGTCATTGGGGGAGCGGCCCACCTGCCAGCTCAGCGGCCCGAACTCCCCGGCGGGCACCGCCTGCAGCACCCCGGTGGCGCCGTAATACTGAATGGTCGGCGCGGGGATGCTGCTGGCGCAGTGGTCGATCAGGTCCTGTATTCCCTGACACGGTCTGCATATTTTGTAAACAGTTCCTTCTGTTTCTCTGTCATGGTTGCCAGCAGTTTATCCTCATTCCGGCTGATCAACTGGAGCAGCTCCTTGTACTCCTTGCCGGAAGAAGTATCATATTCTGCCGGTTCAATGTTGCCATACCAGAATTCTTCCAAAATGTTCATAACATCACCCTCCATAAAAAGTGTGTGTCATGTTAACTCTGGCGGTGGCAAATTACAAGTAGGTGTTCTGCCCGAAGATTTGCTGTCCTTTTTGTCCCTTTTGTCCCGGGGGTACAAGAAGAAAACCGTCCACAGCGGGCAGTGCTCCCGGCCATGGACGGCTTTTTTATATAGAGAATAATAATTTATCGTTTCTATCTTTCAACGATTGTTATTTTACTTAGTGCTGTTGTTTCCGGGCAGGGAAGTATAGGATGCTG
>CASFJO010000044.1 GCA_949295035.1 uncultured Gemmiger sp. | reverse complement strand
TTGCTGAGGAAAGCCCAGTGCATCCGAGGGTGCGCATTGGACCCGACCTGACGGTCGAGTCCGCCCAAGGCCGCCAGAGCGGGTTGCGCACGACAGACCGGTGCATCCGAGGGGGAGCAGTCTGCACGACCTGACGTAAGAGTCCGACCACTTCTTCCCTCGTTTTGTGCTTTCCTAAGCCCTGTGCATCCGAGGGTGCGCATTGGGCTCGACCTGACGGTCGAGTCCGTCAAAAATGTATATAGCGGCTGTAGCTCCGCTTTGTGTTAAGCTGCGCAAATTTTTTAGAATGGCCCGGGCATGACCCGGGCGGAAAAAGGAGCGTAATGCTATTATGAAAGGTATTATCCTTGCCGGCGGCGCAGGCACTCGCCTGTATCCGCTCACCATGGTCACCAGCAAGCAGCTGCTGCCGGTGTACGACAAACCCATGATCTACTACCCCTTGTCCACACTGATGCTGGCCGGCATCCAGGACATCCTGATCATCTCCACCCCGGAGGACACCCCCCGGTTCGAGAACCTGCTGGGCGACGGCAGCCAGTACGGCCTGCATCTCTCTTATAAGGTGCAGCCCAGCCCGGACGGCCTGGCTCAGGCCTTTTTGCTGGGCGAGGAATTCATCGGCGACGACTGCTGCGCCATGATCCTGGGCGACAACATCTTCTACGGCAACGGCTTCTCCCGCATTCTGAAGAATGCCGTGAAGAACGCCGAGGAAAACGGCCGCGCCACCGTGTTCGGCTACTACGTGAACGACCCCGAGCGGTTCGGCATCGTGGAATTCGACGAGAGCGGCAAGGTCATCAGCGTGGAGGAAAAGCCGAAGGAACCCAAATCCAACTACGCCATCACCGGCCTGTATTTCTACGACAACCGGGTCAGCGCCCAGGCCAAGCAGGTGAAACCCAGCGCCCGGGGCGAGCTGGAAATCACCACCCTGAACGCCATGTACCTGGAAGAAGGCAAGCTGGACGTGCAGCTGCTGGGCCGCGGCTTTGCCTGGCTGGACACCGGCACCATGGACAGCCTGGTGGACGCCGCCGACTTCGTGCGCATGGTGGAAAAGCGCCAGGGCATCAAGATCAGCGCCCCCGAGGAGATCGCCTACAAGAACGGCTGGATCACCAAGGAAAAACTGCTGGAAAGCGCCGAGCGCTACGGCAAGAGCCCCTACGGCGAACACCTGAAACGGGTTGCCGACGCAAAGATCAAATACTAAGGGAGGCCTTTGCATGAAGATCCTCATCACCGGCGCCAGCGGCCAGCTGGGCACCGAGATCCAGCGCCAGCTGAAAAACGGCGGCAGCGCCCTGGGCCCTGTGCCCGACCGGCTGAAAAACGCCACCGTCATCGTCACCGATGTGAACGAACTGGACATCACCGACCGTGACGCCACCATCGCCTTCGTGCGCCGCCACCAGCCCGATACCATCATCAGCTGCGCCGCCTTCACCAACGTGGACGGCTGTGAAACCAACCCCGAGGCCGCCTTCAAGGTGAACGCCATCGGCGCCTCCAACCTGGCCCAGGCCGCCGAGCGCATCAACGCCCGGCTGATCCACGTGTCCACCGACTACGTGTTCCGGGGCGAGGGAAACAAGCCCCTGGATGAGAGCGAGCGGGTGGACCCCAAGAGCGTCTACGGCAAGACCAAGGCCCTGGGCGAGGAATACGTGAAGAATTTCTGCCACCGGTACTTCATCGTGCGCACCGCCTGGCTCTACGGCTACGCGGGCAAGAACTTCGTGAAGACCATGGTCAACGCGGGCAAAAAGTTCGGCAAGCTGGAGGTGGTCAGCGACCAGCTGGGCAACCCCACCAATGCCGAGGACCTGGCCCATCACATCCTGCAGCTGGCCGTGAGCCACGACTACGGCGTTTACCACTGCACCGGCGAGGGCGTTTGCTCCTGGTATGAGTTTGCCAGCGAGATCATCCGCCTGTCCGGCGTGGACGCCACCGTGGCCCCCTGCACCAGCGCGGAATATTCCGCCAAGCACCCCGCCGCCGCCGACCGCCCCGCCTGGAGCGCGCTGGAAAACCGCATGCTCGCCTGCACCGTGGGCAACCACATGCGGGACTGGAAGGTGGCCCTGGCCGACTTCTTCGCCCACTGGAACGGCGAATGACCGCCCTTCTCATTGATTGAATAAGGAGTATTAAATAGATGAAACGCTATCTCATCACCGGCTGCGCCGGCTTTATCGGTTCCAACTTTGTTTACTACATGTTGAATAAGTATAAGGAAATCCAGCTGGTAAACCTGGATAAGCTCACCTACGCGGGCAACCTGGAGAACCTGAAGGGTGTGGAGGGCGACGAGCGCCACATCTTCGTGCAGGGCGATATCTGCGACCGTGAGCTGGTGAGCAGTCTGTTCGAGAAATACGATTTTGATTACGTGATCAACTTCGCCGCCGAGAGTCACGTGGACCGCTCCATCACCAATCCCGAGATCTTTGTGGAGACCAACGTGCTGGGCACCGTGAACCTGCTGCAGTGCGCCAAGAACGCCTGGTTCAAGGACGGCAAGTGGGCCGAGGGCAAGAAGTACCTGCAGGTTTCCACCGACGAGGTGTACGGCTCCCTGGGCGAGGAGGGCTTCTTCATGGAGACCACTCCGCTGTGCCCCCACAGCCCCTACTCCTCCTCCAAGGCCAGCGCCGACATGTTCGTGATGGCCTTCCACGACACCTACGGTATGCCGGTGAACATCACCCGCTGCTCCAACAACTACGGCCCCTACCAGTTCCCCGAGAAGCTGATCCCCCTGATGATCAACAACGTGAAGAACCACAAGCAGCTGCCCGTGTACGGCGACGGCATGAACGTGCGCGACTGGCTGTATGTGGAGGACCACTGCAAGGCCATCGACATGGTGGCCGAGGGCGGCCGGGACGGCGAGGTCTACAACGTGGGCGGCCACAACGAGCGCCCCAACATCTTCATCGTGAAGACCATCATCAACCAGCTGCATGACCGGCTGAAGGATGAGGGCATCAACGAGGGCCTGATCAAGTACGTGGCCGACCGTCTGGGCCACGACCGCCGCTACGGCATCGACCCCACCAAGATCAAGGAGGAGCTGGGCTGGTACCCGGAGACTACCTTCGAGGTGGGCATCGTGAAGACCATCGACTGGTACCTGGCCAACGAAGAGTGGATGAACAACGTGACCAGCGGCAACTACCAGAAGTACTACGAAGAGATGTACAAGAATAAGTAAACCGCATTCAAAACGGGCCCTTCGGCAACACGAAGGGCCCGCTGCGGTATCAAGGAGGAATACGCCCATGAAAAAACGGGATCTGCTGATCCTGGCCTTTCTGCCCACCGTGGCGGGCATCGTGCTGGTAAACCTGGTGGTGCTGCTTTCCGGCAGTACCGGGGTGATGATCGGGCTGCAGACCGCGCTGTCCGCCGCGCTGGTGGCGGTGTGGTATGCGCTGGGCCACTGGTGCGCAAGGCAGGACAAGCGCCCCTGGCCGGGTTTTGCCCTGCTGCAATGGTGGGGCGCGGCGAGCGTGGTGTTCGGCTTTGTGCCCTCGGTGGGGGTTCTGGGCTCCCTGTGCCAGATGTACGGCGCCTGCATGAGCCTGATGGTTACCCCGGCAGCCGAGGTGTTGGGCGGGGCGTATCTGCCGGTGCAGGCGCTGCTCACTCTGGCGCTGACCAGCGCGGCTTACCTGATGGGCTTTGCCACAAAGCAAAGGAGGAGCCTGTGAGCGAATTTGCCAGTGAATTCAGAATGGAACGGGCCACCCTGGCGGACCTGCCCGCCATGACCGCTCTGTACGCCCATGCCCGCAAGTTTATGGCCCAGCAGGGCAACCCGGGCCAGTGGGGCACCGTTTACCCGGACGAGGCCCAGCTCACCGAGGATATTGAATCCGGCGGGGCCTGGCTCTGCCGGGAGAACGGGGCGCTGCTGGCGGCCTTCTATTTCGCCCCCGGGCCGGATGCGGACTATGCCGTCATCCGGGAAGGCAGCTGGTTAGAGGAAGAGCGGCCCTATTGGGTCATCCACCGGGTGGCCTCCTACGGCGGCAGGGGCGCGGCGGCGTATTGCCTTGACTGGTGCTGGCAGCGGTGCGACAACCTGCGCATCGACACCCACCGGGACAACCTGCCCATGCAGCGGCTGCTGGAAAAATGCGGCTTCGGGCTGCGGGGCGTGGTGAGCTGCCACCACGGCGGCGAGCGCCTGGCTTACCAGAAGCTGCGGTGAAACAGAAACAAACAGGGAGAGCTTCACCCCGGGCACTCTCCCTGTTTGCTTTTATTAAAAATCATGCTAATCATCGAATGGACGGATTAACCCCAAAAGTACCGCAACAAAGTATAGTCCAGCCATACAAAACACAAAATAAATTGCGGAGATGATAACAATTATAAAGGCGCTTATTACAATAAAAGCGACTTCGGTTAGTACAACAGACAATATAAGCGGAAACAGGCCGATGGATGCAGTGCAGTATAGGTCCTGCAAAGCATATGCGATGCACAGACCAATGATCACACCCAAAATGCAGCCGGCAATGCGTATCACGGAAAGCTTCATGGGAAGAAAGCCATCATGCTTATACCATAGTGCCAGCAACTCCTGATCATGATAGATTCCACCGGCAATTCCCACAAGAGCATCTACGAAATATGGGAACAGAGGGCCTCGTTTATAGGGCTTTTCCATGGTTGATCACCTCTCTTATCGGAGATCTCTGCGGGAAGGGGCAGGAGAATCGTTCTTTTCGGCATCGCGTTTTTTTAAAGTAATGTAGACCCGAACTCCCTCCACAATCACCACAAGAACTGAAAGCGCCAAAAAAATGAAAGTAACCATGTTTAATCTCCCGAAAGCATATCGGCAAGTTTATTGAGAGCAAAAAATGCTAAAATAGCGATAATGCACAGAAAGGAAAGTGCCAGAGAAAAAATAACAGAAAATAAGATGGCCAAACCGTAACTGAACAGAAATGTGGCAAGAGTCAGCAAAAAGAAAATGGAGATGTTTTTGGAACAAAAAACATTTATGATACACACAATAACAAAAGCGACGATATTGGTGGTGCGTGCATATGGAGCCAGCGCATCATATTGGAACAGATAATACAAGGCCTCGCTGATCCCTTGAAAAACAGCATCTACGGCAAGGATACGTGCACCGATCAATGTCAGATGGCCATTTCGAAAGGAATTTGCCCTTACGATAAGTATTTCAGCAAGCACGGCGAAAAAAAGTACCAGCAGAAAAGCGTGCATGGCCAAAATTTCGGCGGTGGAAAGCGGAGGAATATGGTCAAGAACCAGTTGATACATAACAGCATCTCCATTCATTGATACGAAATAGTACCTGTGAAGAGACAGAAACATCATATTTTCAAGTCATGGTTCACGAAAAAATGTGACTTTCTGTGAATGCTGGGCAATCATAGAAAGTCACATTTGAGTCAAAGCCAATCAGGGCATTTCTACCCCGTACTGAAGGCATTTTTCTTTGTGCCCTTTGATGATACTGAGGTACTGTTCGTTGTATGCGTTGTATGCATCCATATCATTCTGCTCTTCGCAAAGATCCATAAGAGCTTTCAGAATATAGACATTATTCGGCTGCTCCTCTAAAGCTTTCAGATAGTTTTTCTTGGCAGCAGCCGGGTCAGCATTGGATTCGGCCTTTATGGCGGCGCTGTAATATTTGTTGCACTTTGCAAGATGGTCATCAAATTCCACCAGAACTTCACCCTGCGCGTCTTCCAGACGGTCATAACCGTTTTTGCTAGGATTGCCGAACACGCCCTCCAGCAGAGATACGGCGTTCGGGTTTACAGAAGACTGAACGGGATTGGAGATATAGCCTTGCATATGAACGTATTGAGAATCCGATTCGCCATCGACTCGCACTTCAATAAGAGCTACGCCATCTTTAAATAAACTGGGGGTGAACCGATCGGTAGGAAAAGCGATTTCACCCTCTGAGGTAATATAGCGCTGCCCCTCATAGTAGTTATCTTCCAGAGCCACACCTTCCGAAAAGCTGGAGGCAGCTACGCGGTCCGGGTCAAGAGGGATCACTTCACTGCCGTTTTTATCGATATATCCGTAGCCTTTGCCCTCAATGAAGACTGCTGCCAATCCCTCCTGGAATGGAGCCGTTTTGTCATATTCAGCGGCGATGGTGAGATTTCCGGTGTTATCCATAAAACCGAGTTTGTTCATGCCGTTATCGTGGACCCATGCTTCCGCCATTCCTTCTGACATTGTGCAAAGGGGATTTTGCTCTACAAGGCTCACATCTTTTGGTAAGAAATCGAAGGTTACTTCAAAGACCTCGTTGCCTGATTGATCGATGTACATGCGCTTTTTGTTTTCCGGTTCACTTTCCGGGAAAAGCTGCACAAAAGCGAGACCTTCGGAAAATGGAGTGGCAATCACGGTATGATCGATAAAGATAGCGGTGTTTCCGCTTTTGTCGATATAAAACGTATTGCCATCTGAATCCGTTACAACGGCCAGTCCGTCGGAAAAAGACTGAACTGAGTGGTACTGCAGAGGAATTACCTCAGCGCCAGTTGTATCAATAAAACCCCAACCACTGTCTTGAATGTAGACAGCAGCCATTCCATCGGAAAAAGGCCGAACCTGATCGTAGATAATCGGTGTGATCGTCTCGCCTTTTTCATTGAAAAATCCAAATTTAGAATCTTGCTCCATTGCCGCGAATCCTTCGGAGAAGGCATTCAAATCATAGTAATGAGAAGACTTATCATAAATCTGCGGAATGATTTCCTCGCCGTAACAGTTTACATAACCGATCTTATGGAGACTTTCGTCGATCACAGGAATCAGTTTTTCTGTTTCTACAAAGGTTGGCATTGTGAGATCCAAATCTGTGCTGGGCAATTCCAGTGACTCGCTGTTTGAATAAATGCAGGGAATCGCTAAATTACCCAAGGTGTCCATGCAGCCGTACAGATCTCCCTGCCGGACAAGAATTCGTTCCTCCTGAAATTTTCCTGTTGGCTGAATGGCTTTATCTGCGGTGGGAAGGAACAGAACACTTACCGAAACCGCGGCAGCAACTGCGAGCACAGCTGATACTAAAAATATCTTTTTTTTCATCTTTTATCCCTCGCGACATACCAATACATGAAAGTTTCAATCCGTCTCTATCTTGCTTGAGGAGGAATTTTCACGGAGCGTTCGTCTTAACCGGCTCAATGTCACAGGCGTTATGCCCAGGAAAGAAGCGATGTATTTATTGCTGATCCTATTGATAAGACCAGGATACTCTTTCAAAAACCATTTGTACCGATCCATCGCTGTGGACTGACACAGCAGCGATTTCATTTTCCAGTGATATTCGAGAGAAGTGATTAAAAGCTGGTTATAGGTATAAAGCAGTTCAGGATATTCGGCCAGAATCTTTGCAAGAAAATCTGAAGGGATGCAAAGGACTGTGCTATCCTCCAGTACCTCCATGTTAATATAGGAGGTACCGTTAAGTGAAAAACTGGACATCATTGTAAAACCAGTTTTGAATCCGATGCAGTCGGTAATCTCACGACCGTTTAAATCCAAAAAATAGCCTCGGAATACACCGTCTAACAAGAAAGGAACCGTTTTAATTGGATCACCTGCCCGAATATAAAGCGTTCCTTTGGGCAGAGATGAAATCGTTGAATTTTCACAAAGCCGTTGTACAATACTTGCGTTTTTTATGCCGATGATTTGCGTATAAAACTCGTGCGCGTCCATGACTGTTCCTCCCAAACTTGGTAAATATAGTATATAATTTGTGGGTACTTTTTTCATTAACAAATGATAATAAAATATTGTACAGAGGGATTGCCAGATGAAGAGGCAGGAACAATAGTAACTGCGTTGCTGCAGAAAAGGGGCAAAACCGGCGATTCCCGCCTTCCGGGAGCGAATTCCCGCCCGGCGGGGTGGCGGCGGGAGGGGATTCCTGCTACAATGAAGCCGGAACGAAAGGAGGGGCCGGGAATGGAAAACGGAATGGAAACCAGAATGGAGCAGGGCTTCAGCGAGCGGCTCAAACGCTACCGAAAAGAAAAGAACCTGACCCAGCAGCAGCTGGCGGACGCGCTGGGGGTGAGCAACAAAAGCGTCTCCCGCTGGGAGTCGGGCGGGGGTTACCCGGACCTGCCGCTGCTGGTGCCGCTGGCAAAGGCGCTGGGGGTCACGGCGGACGATTTGCTGGATGAGGAAAAGCCGGTGCGGGCGCTGACCCGGGCGGACTGGCAGGGGCTGCTCTCCTTTGCCTTCGCGCTGGGCGGCGGGCTGCTGTTTTATTTGCTGGCCACCTTCGCGCCGCTGGCGGTGTGCTATGCGGTGTATCTGGGGTGCCTGTGCTACGGGGCCTATCTGCAGCGGTACTACGCCCGCCACAGCCGGTGGTTCTGGCTGGGCGCGGCCGGGATGAATCTGGCGGTGAACTGGTCCGCCGCGCTGGGGCTTGTGCTGCTGGTCGGGATGTTTGTGCGGCTGGGCCCGGCGGTGCTGATGATGCAGACTCAGAAGGAGCTGGGCCTGGAGAGCTTCTGGCTGGCGCTGGTGATCTCGGCGGCGCTGGCGCTGGGGGCCACCGCTCTCACCCTGCGTCTGCTGCACCGCCGGTTTTTCGCCGGTTCGCCGGAGAAGCTCACCCTTGGCTGGCACATGCCCCGGGGCCGGGCGCTGCTGCCGTTGTTCGGTTTTGCGCTGCTGGCCGGGTTCTGGGTCGTCTATCTGTGCCTGGAGCTGCCGCTGGTGCTCTGGCAGCGGCAGGGAGAATTCTTCGCCGGGCTGCTGGCGGCGCTGGCTGTGGGCTACGGGCTGGCGCTGAAACAGAAGCCGCAGCAGCTGCTGGCGGCTCTTCTCACCCTGGGAATGAGCGGCGGGGTCTGGTGGCTGCGGCAGCTGGATCGGATCACATGGGTGCAGAGCCTTTCCTCGGGCAAGCTGTTTGAGTGGAACTCCGGGCTGAACATGGAAAAGTATCTGCCGCTGATCCAGCCGCTGCCCGCCCTTTTCGCGGCGCTGGCGGCACTGGCGGCGGTCTATCTGCTGGCGGCGGGGCTGACGCTGCGGGAAAACGAGCAAAGCGGCGGGGAATGACCCCGCCGCTTTTTTGTGGCGAAAACGCGCGGCGGACTGCGCCGGTGCGCTGGAAAGACAAAGCCCTTTTGCGGTAGAATAAAGGCAAGGCACACCAGAAAATAGCGAGCCGGGGAGCAGGTGAGTGTATTGAATCATCAATTTATACAAAGCGTATTATTTGATTGGGATAAAATCGGGCGCGGAAGTTATCTGAGAGAAATAGAAGCGTTTCAGGGGCTGGAGCGGCTGGAATTTGACCATTCCATCACGTTTTTTGTGGGGGAAAACGGAAGCGGCAAGTCCACTTTGCTGGAAGCCATTGCGGTGGCCCATGGCTTCAATCCGGAAGGCGGGAGCAAAAACTATCGGTTCTCCATGCGGGATTCCCATTCGGAACTGTGGAAAGCGCTCCGGCTGGTGAAGGGGCACCGCAGGGAAAAATGGGGGTATTTCCTCCGGGCGGAAAGCTTTTACAATGTGGCAACACAGGAGGAAAGCTATGCGGACGCGCTGCACACTTCCGCCGGATACCACGAAAAATCCCATGGCGAGAGCTTTCTGGCGCTGGCGCAGAACAATCTGAGAGCGAACGGGTTGTATCTGCTGGACGAGCCGGAGGCCGCATTATCGCCGCAGCGGCAGCTTTCACTTCTGATGCAGATCGACCGGTGCGCAAAGGATGGCGCACAGTTTTTGATCGTCACCCATTCCCCGATTCTGCTGGGGATTCCGGGCGCGGCGATTTACTGCTTTGACCAGGGCAAGGTCCACCCTTGCGCATATGAGGAGACGGAAAGCTACCGGGTGACCGAGCTGTTTATCAACAACCGGCAGGCGCTGTTAAACCGGCTTTTGAAGGAGTGACAGCCGGATTGCCGCCGCGCCGGGCGGCATGCTACAATGGGAAAAAGACTCCAAAGGAGGAAGAACGAATGAGGTTGGCGCGAATCCTTTCGCTGGTGGTGCTGGTGGCGGTGCTGTTCGTCACCGTGGACCTGGGCATCAACTGTCTGGGGGCGCTGGTGCCGGAATTGCAGGACGGCATCCCCTATTACAGCCTGCTGCAGCGGTGGTTCGGCGTGTGGGAGGGCGAGATGCACACCCGGCCGGATTTCTTCTTTGTATTCAGTCGCTGGCTGTGGATCTCCTTTGCGGTGTTCGTGGAAAATGCTGTGCTGTGGGGCGTCAGCATCTGGAAACAGGGCCGGTGAACATTTTTTTCGCGAATTTTTAAAAAAGCATTGACCTGGCATCTGGTGCATCCCTTATGCTGAGGGTGCAAAACAGAGAACAGGAGGCAAATTCCATGAACGCAAAGCAAACCGAAGCGGCCACCGGCATCTCCCGGCGGAACCTGCGCTTTTACGAAGACCAGGGACTTATCCACCCCCACCGCAACCCGGGCAACGATTACCGGGACTACTCGGAACAGGACATCCGAGACTTAAAGCTGATCCGGGCGCTGCGCATGCTGGACGTGCCGCTGGAGGAGATCGGGGCCTGTCTGGAAGGAAAAACCACGCTGGCCCAGGTCTCGACGGCCCAGCAGTTCCGGCTGGAGCAGCGGCAAAAGGAGCTGGAGGCGGCCATCCGCTTTTGCAGGGAGCTGCAAAGCGCCCCGCGGCCGGACGAGGAATTTCTGGATGGCTTGCTGAACCGGATGGACGTGCCGGAAAACCGGGCGGGCCTGTTCGGGGAGTGGACCCGGGACTACAAAAAGGTGGCGAAGGCCGAGGCAAAAAAGGTGTTCACCTTCACGCCGGACGACCCGGTGACCAACCCGGCGGAGCTGACGCTGGCCCTCTGCCGCTACGGCGAGCAGCAGGGGGTGAACCTGGTGGTGACAAAGGAGAGCATGGCGCCGGAATTCGAGATCAACGGCATTCCCTATACCGCGCAGCTGGTCTGGCGGCGGATGGGGCCGGGGATTCTGCTCATTGTGCGCTGCACCGCCCTGCACCCGGAGCAGCTGGAAAGCGATGTGCCCAAGGCCCGCAGCCGTTGGATGAAGCTGGTCCACTACGGCTGGCCGGTGGCGCTGTTTGTGCTATTATGGGCGCCGCGGGTGATTGACGCCGACCCGGCCAACCGGCCGGAGGTTGCGGTGGCGGGCGCGACGCTGGCGGTGACCATCGTGTCCATGTACTGGGTGTTCCGCCACTTCAAAAGCTGAAACACCTTGCACGGCCCGGCAAGGCTGTGGTATGATGGGGGCAGAAACAACGGAAAGGAGGGCGCGATTATGGGATGGAAAATGCGCACGGTGCGTGTACAAAAAGGCAACGAAATGGCGATTCCGGCTCGAAGTGCGCCCTTTTTTCGGTCAGAACGCTGCCGCCGTGCCTGAACAGGCCACGTTTCCGGGATTTTCCCGGAAAGCTTTTTGTGCAATGTATCCTTTCCGAAACAGGGCGTGAACCCATGTTTTCGGAAAGGATTTTTTGTTATGAAGATAAAACATCAGCTCCGCGCACTGTATCTTCTCGAAGCGGTGAGCGGATTCGGGCTTGCCCAGGTGATCTGGGTGGTGCTGCTGGCCGGGCGGGGCTTTTCGCTGGCTCAGATCGGTCTGGCCGAGGGCTTTTTTCATCTGGTAAGTTTTTTGTGCGAGGTGCCCAGCGGCATGGCGGCGGATCTTTTGGGCCGCAGGCGCACGCTGGCCGCCAGCATGGCTGTGCGGGCGCTGGCCTGCCTTGCCATGATCGCCAGCCGGGGCATCGGGGGCGTCTGCCTTGCCATGGGGCTTTCGGCCCTTTCCTACAATCTGATCAGCGGCACGAGGGAGGCCATCACCTACGACAGTCTGTTGCAGGCGGGACGCGCCGGGGACTATGAACGGGTGGCCGGGCGGATGGGCGTTCTTTACCGGGCGTCCGCCGTGGGCTGCGCTCTCTGTGCCGGGGCGGCGCTGGCCCTGGGCTGGCGGCTGGCCTATCTGACCGATTTTGCCGCCGCTCTGGCGGGGCTTGTGCTGGCGCTGGGCCTGACCGAGCCGCCCCACGGGCAAAAGGCTCCGGCCGCACTTCGGGAATTTTGGCCCCGGCTGCGGCGGCATGTGGCGGACACCGGCAGATTTTTGCGCCAGAACCCGGCGGCGGTGGAGAAGATGCTGCTGGACGGCGCCTGCGGCTGCTGCGCCTATTTCGGGGGCCAGCTTTTGCAGCCCCGCCTGATGGAGCTGGGCCTTCCTGCCGGACTGCTGGGCCCGGTGCTGGCGCTGCTGCCCCTGGCGGGCGCGGCGGGTTCCGCCCTGGCGGGCCGTGTGGGCGGACGCTTTCGGTTTCGCACGGTGGCGCTGCTCTGCGCGGCGGGCATCGGGTGCAGCCTTGCGCTGGCGGGGGCGCCGGTGCTTGCGCTTGCACTTGCCGCCGGAGCCGCCGCCACCTTCTGGGACGGGCTGCTGGAGGTGAAGATGACCGCCCGGCTGAACCGGGATTTCCCCAGCGACCGGCGGGCTACGCTGGTGAGTGTGCAGAGTATGGCCTACAGTCTGGCCATGCTGCCGGTGAGTCCACTAGCGGGCGCGCTGTGCGACAGGTTAGGCTATTCCGGCGGCATGGCGGCGCTGGGGCTGGGATTGCTTTCGCTGGTGGCGGCGGGCATGGCCGCACATCGTTGCAGAAAAAGGAGGAGACAGCAATGAACTGGAAAAAACGAGTCCGCACCGGGCTGAATCTGTTTATGGGCACCATGGTCGGTGTGTTTCTTGGCAGCAGCCTGTACACCTGCTGGGAGCGGGCGGCGCGGCCGGGGCTGTACGCTATGATGAGCGCGCCCTGGTACACCTCCATCCTGCTGCACGCCGTGGTCACGGCGGTGTGCGTCGGTCTGGCATTGGCAATCAAGTGGGCGCTGCGCTGAGTACACACCGGGTCAAGGCTCGGAGAAATAGCAAAAAATGCTGCAAAGGAGGCGGTACGGAATGAGAAAACGGAAATGGTGGTCCATCGCGGCAGCGGTGGTGTTGGCAGCGGTGCTGCTGGTGCCGGTTCGGGTGAATTTGAAGGATGGCGGAAGCGTGCGGTACCGTGCGCTGCTTTATGAGGTCACCAAAATCCATCAGCTGGCGCCGGAGGTGAAGGGCGTCAAACCCTATATTGACGGATTTGAGGTCAAGCTTTTGGGGTGGACAGTTTACCGGGAAACAAACGAAGAAATGCTGAATGCCAGCGCATAAATACAGAAACGCCGCGCCGCTCCAGGGGAAAGAATGGAGCGGTGCGGCGTTCTGTTTTGGGATTTGGGAAAATGCAATCGCGGATAAGGGAAGCTCCGCGCGGGGGCAGGGAATTACAGCGCCTTGGCGGTCTCGTAGCCTGCGCCGATGGCGTCCTTGATGGTGCCGACTTTGTTGGCATCACCAATCAGGTGGTAGCTTGCGCCGGCGGCCTTCAGCATCTCCTCCAGCGCCGGGTCGGCCTTGTAGCCCATGGCCAGAACCAGGGTGTCTGCGTCGGCGATGCAGTGCTGCTGGCCGTCCTTGGTGTACCAGATGTTGGTTTCGTCCACCTTCTCCACCTTGGCGCCGCAGATCATCTGCACGCCCTTGGCCATCATCCGCTGCACCAGCAGGCTGCGGCCCGGGCCGGACTCGCTGGCCATTACGCCGGGAGCCATTTCCAGCAGGGTGATCTCCCGGTTGCGGGGGTACAAATCGTTCACCAGCGGGGCCAGGTAGTCGGCAGTTTCGCAGCCCACCGAGCCGCCGCCGATCACAACAATCTTACGGCCGGGGAAGGCGCGGCCCGCCAGCACATCGTCGGCGGTCATCCACTGCTTGAAGCCGGTGAAGGCGGGCACCACAATGGGCTGTGCGCCCGCGCCTGCGATCACCTCGTAGCCCTTGAACTCGCCCTCCAGCATGGCCTGGTCCACGGTGCAGTTCAGGCGTACCTCCACGCCCGCGCCCTCCAGACGGCGGGCCATGTACTGAATCAGTCTGGTCAGGTCCTGCTTGGCGATGGGCACCGCGGCAATGCGCATCAGGCCGCCCAGCTCGGCGTCCTTCTCGCACAGTACCACATGGTGGCCACGCTTGGCGGCCACGAAGGCGGCCTCCATACCGGCGGGGCCGCTGCCGATCACCAGCACGTTCTTCTTCTCGGGGGCGGGGGCCAGGGTGTCCTCGTTCTCCAGCTCGAAGGAGGGGTTCACGGTGCAGGCGACCCGCTTGCCGAACATGATGCCGTTCAGACAGCGCAGGCAGCCGATGCAGGGGCGGATGTCGTCGGCCTTCTCAGCGGCCACCTTGTTGGCGAACTCGGGGTCGCACAGGTTCGCGCGGCCGATCATGCAGATGTCCGCCTTGCCGTTGGCGATCAGCTCCTCGGCGATCCAGGGCTCGGTGATGCGGCCCACAGTGGCCACCGGGATGGACACGTATTTCTTGATCTCGGCGGCGGTGGCGGCGTGGGAGCCCATGGGGGTGCCGGGGGCGGGGATGGAGCTGCCCCGGGCGATGGTGGTGCCGCCGGAAACGTGCAGGAAGTCCACACCGGCCTTTTCCAGCTGCTTGGCCACGTAGATCATGTCGTTCAGGTTCAGGCCGCCGTCGGTGTACTCGCTGCCGGAGATGCGCACGTCAATGATAAAATTCTTGCCGCAGACCCGGCGAACCTCCTCGATGACCTCCAGGGTCAGGCGCAGACGGTGGTCGATGTCGCCGCCGTATTCATCGGTGCGCTTGTTATAGAGAGGAGACAGGAAGCCGCCCAGCAGGCCGTGGGCGTGGGCCGCGTGAATCTCCACACCGTCGGCACCGGCGATCTGGGCGCGCTTGGCGGCCTCGCCGAACTGGCGGATGATGACCTTCAGCTCCTCTTTGGTCACGGCGCGGGGGGCCTCCTTGGCGTAGTAGGGGCCCACGTTGGAGGGGGCGATCAGCCGGGGAGTGCCGGGCAGGGGGAAGGCCATGTGGGCCGGGTGGAACAGCTGGGGCAGGATCTTCGCGCCGTACTCGTGCACGCCGTCGGCCAGCTTCTTCCAGCCGGGGATGAAGGAATCGTCGTAGATGCACATGTCGCCGGGCAGGTAGCAGTAGGTGGGCTCCACGGTCACCACCTCGGTGACGAACAGGCCGACGCCGCCCTTGGCGCGGGCCTTGTAGTGCTCCACCAGCTCGTCGGTCACGTAGCCCTTATCCGCCAGGTTGGTGGACAGGGGCGGCATGAAGATGCGGTTTTTCACGGTGGTCTCGCCGATTTTGATGGGCGAGAGCAGATGCTCGTATTTGCTCATAGACAAACTCCTTCGTATGGAGCACGGGGCCGCTGGCCCGCCGTGCCAGTTGGGTGCGTTCGTTTCGTTGGCCCCATTATAGCACGGCCGGGCGGGCAAAAGCCCGGGCGCTGGTTGCCATCAACGGCGGGATTTTGTTAGAAGTTTGACGGGTTGGGTCATAAAAACGCCGGGAAAAGACAAAAAATGCCGGTTTTAGCACGCTGAAACGCCAAAACCGACATTATTTGTTCTGGGAATAAAGACTGAAAATAGAGGTCAATCCTGTTTCGGCCCGAACTCCACCACCAGCTTGCCCTGCTGCTGGGTGAGGGCGGCGGCTCCTTCGCTCTCGCACACCACCGCCTCGCCCCGGCGCAGGATGGCAAGGCCGGGGGCCTGGTAGATCATCTGGTCCGGCTGGCGCAGCAGATGGTCCAGCAGGGCCAGGTGGGCTGCGTCCAGCCGCATTTTCTGGTCCGCGCCGGTCTCGCTGTAGCGCAGGTTCTGCAAAAAGCGCTTGCGGTAGACGCTGGGCAGAATGCCGTACATTTCTTTAAAGGCGGCGGCGTAGGCCTTGGCGCTGGCCATGCCGCAGTCCAGCGCGATGGCCTCGATGCTCTCCTTGCCCTCCAGCAGAGCCTCCAGCGAGGCCCGCACCCGCACGTAGGAAAGATACTTCACAAAGGGCAGGCCGATGTGCTTGGTAAACAGCTTGGAGGTATAGGACACACTGAAGGAAAGCTCCTTTGCAACGTCCTCCAGGTGGATGTCCCGCCGGAAGTTCCGGTTGATGAACCGGATGGCCCGGCGGGAGCTTTCGTGCAGCGGCGACTGCAGCGGGATGGACTCCATGGGCCGGTGCGCTCCGCTGGCGCACAGATCCGCCAGCTCCATCATCAATGCGTTCAGCTGGAACAGGCTGTGCTCCGGCTGGGTGAGCAGCCGCAGCAGCCGCCCCAGGGTCTGGCGCACCCGGCCCAGCAGGGCGGCGTTCTCCGCTTCGGTGCAGACCAGGGTGGAGAACAGTCCCTTCACGTCGCCCACCAGTGCCTCGGGCATCCGCTCGAAGTCGATGTGCAGGGTGAGAATCACGCTTGCCGCGCTATTATCCGCGCCGGGGGCCTTGCGGATCATGTGGATCTCGCCGGGGGCGATGAGGGCCAGCTGGTGGCGGTCCAACATGCGGGAAAAGCCCTCGGTGATCACCTCATACTGCCCCTCCAGCACGTAGGAAAGCTCCAGGCTGGTCTGCTGGCTGAACACCTGCCGGTCAAAGCCGTTGATGCTCAAACTCAGGGGGTGGCCGAACTTCTGGCCGGAAAAATCGTAGTAGGCGTTCATGTTCTGCATGGCGATCCCCCCTTTTTTATTACAGCTTAGCGGCGGGCCGTTAACGGCCGCTGTTCACGAAGATGGTGCCCAGGTCGTAGAGAATGTCGTGGGGCAGCATGCCGTACTGGCCCAGACGGGCGGCGCACCGGTCCGCGGCCGCACCGTGCAGCCACACCGCGCACACCGCCGCGTACAGCGGGTCCAGCCCCTGGCACAAAAAGGCGGTGGTCATGCCCGCCAGAATGTCGCCGCTGCCGCCCCGGGCAAGGCCCGCGTTGCCGGTGGTGTTGCAGAACACCTCGCCCTGGGGCCCGGCCACGATGGTTCGGTGGCCCTTCAGCACCACCACGCACCGGTTGGCCCGGGCATAGCCCGCGGCCACGCTCTCCCGGCTGGCGTTGATCTCGGCAGTGGTCACCCCGCACAGCCGGGCCATCTCGCCGGGGTGGGGGGTGATAATCAGGGGAAGGTTGGCGGGCCGGGGCAGGCTGGGCATGGCCGCCGCGGCGTTCAGGCCGTCCGCGTCCAGCACCAGGGGGCAGCCCGCGCTCTCGCCCAGCTGCTCCAGAAGGGCCGCGGTGCCCGCCGTGTTGCCCAGTCCCGGCCCGAAGAGCATGGCGTCCGAGCCACGGGCCGCCTGCAAAATGCGGTCGGCTTCGGCCACATCAATGCCGCCGTCCTCGCCGGTGCGGCAGGGCAGGAACACCGCCTCCGGGCAGCGGGCGCCCACCGCCTGGATCACCGGCTCGATGGCCGCCAGGGTCAGCACCCCGGCCCCGGCCCGCAGCGCACCCTCCACCGCCAGCGCCGCCGCACCCCGGTACTGATTGCAGCCGCAGACGCACAGCAGCTTGCCGTAGCTGCCCTTGTGGCTGTCCGGCTTGCGGGCGGGCAGATGCTCAAACACCAGGCTCGCCGTGATCTCCTTTGCCATATCCGTTCCTCCCCTTTTTCGCCCGGCGGCATGGCCGGGCGGAGTATTTTGTGGTATGATTTTATTATACCTATTATACTACAACCGCCCCCGGGCGGCAAAGAGATGCAAGGCAAAGGAGTGTGGCCCATGGACCAGCGTTTGGAGGAATTGATCGCAAAGAGCAATAACATTGTGTTTTTCGGCGGCGCGGGGGTGAGCACCGAGAGCGGCATCCCGGACTTCCGCAGTGTGGACGGTCTTTACAACCAGCAGTGGAAGTACCCGCCGGAGCAGATCATCAGCCACAGCTTTTTTGAAGCCGACCCCGAGGAGTTCTACCGGTTTTACCGGGCCAAGCTGATCGTGAAGGACGCAAAACCCAACGCGGCCCATCTGCGGCTGGCCAAACTGGAGGCCCAGGGCAAGCTGCGGGCGGTGATCACCCAGAACATCGACGGGCTGCACCAGGCGGCGGGCAGCAAAAACGTGCTGGAACTGCACGGCAGCACCCTGCGCAACTACTGCACCCGGTGCGGTAAGTTCTACCCGGTGGAGTTCATCGCCGAGAGCGAGGGCATTCCCCGGTGCGAGTGCGGCGGCATCGTGAAGCCGGACGTGGTGCTCTATGAGGAATCGCTGGACCAGAAGGTGCTGCAGCGGGCGGTGCGTGCGCTGGAGGCAGCGGACCTGCTGATCGTGGGCGGCACCAGCCTGGCGGTATATCCGGCGGCGGGCCTTCTGCGCTATTACGGCGGCAGGGAGCTGGTGGTCATCAACATGACGCCCACCCCGGCGGACAAGCTGGCTACCCTGTGCATTCAGCAGCCTATCGGCCAGGTTTTGGGAGAAAATAATAGAATTATTCAATAAAATTACAAAAAATCATTAAAAACAGACAAAAACAGTTGCAACCGTCCCCGCTGTGCTGGTATAGTTAAGTTATAAAGGATCATACCCGGCGCGGATAATTTTATGAATATTGGGGGCGTTGTTATGGAACGGACACAGAAGATCCCGCCGAGGGCCAAGGCGTTCATGATCTGCCTGCTGGGCGCGGAATACGCCCTGGACGCCGCCCGCGGCCAGGTGTTCGACGGGGTAAAGACCTGCCTGGAGCGGATGCGCATCGTGGCCGACATCGTGCTGCTCACCAACCTGAACGTGCGCTCGGCCTACAGCGAGTGGAATTTCCACAGTCTGCCCCCCTGCACGGCGGTGTGCATCAAACGGCGGGAGCTGGCCTACTGCGTGAACGAGCTGCTGAGCCGTGGCTATGACCGGCAGAAGGTTCTGGTGGTAGGCTTCGGGCCCCAGTGCCTGGCGGCGGCGGAGAAAAACGGCGTGCTGTTTTACCCCATCCTGCCGGGGCAGGAGGCGGCGTGCTGGCACTCGCTGGAGGAGGAAGCCCTGCCCAAGCTCTTGCACGGTACCTATGCGGGCAGCTACCAGCGGCGGCTGATGGCCCGCCACACCGCGGCGCTGGCCCAGGCGGGCGGCGAAGCGCCCGGGACCTGATCGGAATATAAAAAGGGAGCGTTCTGCAAACGAACGCTCCCTTTTGGTTTATCTGCTTAAGCGTAAAGACAACCCCCGGCTAGGCCGGGGAGTGTAAAAGAAATTATATAATGAAAAAAGACCTGCTGGTAGAATAGAGTTGCGGTCGGCCAACTGCAACAATAAAGAACCAGGAGGTCTTTTAACAT
>CASFJO010000043.1 GCA_949295035.1 uncultured Gemmiger sp. | reverse complement strand
CCCCCTTTGGAAACCCCCACAAGAAAAGGCGGTACGCTACCCCTCCACGGGGCGCATACCGCCTTTTCTTGTTATCCAGCCCTCCGGCTGTATCGGTTGAGCAAAAGTCAGCGTGGGAATGGTGTGGTATCTTTATCTAAGCGAACCCCCTCTCTCCCATTTGGACACCGCCTGGTCGGTCACATGCAGGCGCTGCGCCAACTCCTTCTGGGTAAGCTTCTTTTCTTTTCGCAGATCCCGAATCAGTGCGCCGGTGGCTTCATTGTTCATCTTCCGCCCCTCCTTTTGTCTCTATTATAGCCTGCGGCCATCTTTCACGCACCCAACCGCTGGTTGAATGTACGGTATTGCCAGTTCTGTGCGTGCCCCCGCTTGTTGTGGCTGCGATTTCATACTACAATAGAGACGAAAGGAGAGGACTCCATGCCCACCGTATTGATCGACGCAGACGGCTGCCCGGTGGTGGACCTGACCGTCCGCCTCTGCCACAGCCGGGGAGCACCGGTGCTCATCCTTTGCGATACCGCCCACCGCATAGAGCGGGAGGGCGCCGAGACGCTGGTGTTTGACAAGGGCGCGGACAGCGTGGACTTTGCCCTGGTCAACCGCGTGCACCCTGGTGACATCGTAGTGACCCAAGACTACGGTCTGGCCAGTATGTGCCTGGCCCGCCGGGCCCGGGTGCTGAACCAGAACGGTCTGGAATGCACCACCGACAACATCGACGCGCTTTTGGAGCGCCGATGGCAAAACAAAAAGCTCCTCCGGGCCGGCAAGCATCCGAAAGGGCCTGCCAAGCGGACGAGGGAGCAGGATGAGACGTTCGCGAAAGCGCTGGCAAAACTGCTGGCAGAAAGCACGCCGTTGTAAAGACATGCGCCGATATTGCAGAAAGGAAGCGTTGCGAAGTGGATACCTTTGTGGCAGACGGCAAAACCGTGTCCGTGTTTCCCGCCGCCGAGCCGGGCGCCCCGGCGGTGTACCTGAACACCTTTGGCGAGGAAGGACAGTCTGTCTTTGACGCCCTGACGGCTGCAGGCGGCCCGGCGCTGACCCTGGTGACGATCAGCGGCCTGGACTGGGACCGGGACATGTCCCCCTGGGACAGCCCGGCGGTGTTCAAAAGCGCCGCGCCCTTTGCCGGCGGTGCGGACGATTACCTGCGGCTTCTGGTTGAGGAGATCGTCCCCGCCGCGGAACGGCGGCTGCCAAGCCCGCCCGTATGGCGCGGCATCGCGGGGTATTCCCTGGCAGGGCTGTTCGCGGTGTATGCTCTCTATCGCACCGATGTGTTCTCCCGGGCGGCCAGCGTGTCCGGCTCGCTCTGGTTTCCCGGGTTCAGGGAGTATGTACTTTTCCACGCACCCCTGCACCAGCCGGACTGTGTCTTTTTCTCGCTGGGCGACCGGGAGAGCAAGACACGGAATCCGGTGCTCCGGACGGTACAGGAAAATACCGAAGCCCTCTGCGAATTTTACCGGGGCCAGGGCATCCGCACTACCTTTCGGCTGAACCCCGGCGGCCACCACGACCATCCGACACAGCGGACAGCCACCGGGATACAATGGATCACAAACGGATAAATCGTGCCTGCACGGCGGTATCGCATACCCCTGCGGCTGTGCTATAATTTCCATAACGACGCAAAAAGCGGGGTGGGTGTATGGCGGCAGGTCATCGCCCGCAGCTGGTTCCCTCACTTTGCCCGCGGGCGGCGGGGCGGATATGACTTCGGCAGCCGCTGAAAGGAGTTTTTCCTATGCGCATCCTCATGCTGGGCAACAGCCTGACCTTTGCCAACGATATGCCCCAGATGCTGGCCGCACGGACCGGCGCGGAGGTGGTCCACCACACCCGGGGCTGGGCGCGTCTGTCGGAGCAGCTGAACCCGGCCCACGGCTGGGAGCCCAAACGCAGGCCGCACTCGCCGGGGAACACTGGGATTATGTGGTGCTGCAGGAGATGAGCCACGGCCCCATCTCCTCACCGAAACGCTTCTTTTCCAGCGTGGCCCGGCTCTGTGAACAGATCCGGGCGAGCGGCGCAGCGCCGGTCCTCTATGCCACCCGGGCCTACCAAAAGGGCAGCGCCAAACTTGCCGCCAAGGGCTGGGCCTACGATGAAATGAGCCGGGCTCTGTCCGACGCATACCGGCAGGCGGCCCGGGAGAACCACGCGCTGCTGGCGGACGTTGGCCGGCGATTTTACGAACTGGCCGACACCCAGGACCTCTACGCCGCCGACGGCGTACACCCCACCGAAGAAGGTTCCCGCCTCGCCGCCCGGGTCATCGCGACCGTCATTCAACCCCATAAGGAGAACGGATATGGTACAAGAGATTTGCAAAGATGTGCTGTTTCTGGCGCGAAAGTCTGAACTACCCACATATACCGGTTTGAATTTTCTTGAATGATAAAAAATGTCTATATTTAGCCAATTATTTGGATGTACAAGAAAAAACAAGCCGCGAAAAAACATGTATTTTTGCTTCTTTCTTGGTTCAAATCTTGGTTCAAAATCAACCAAGCAAATCAGAGAAAACGGTGGAAAGCTGCCCGGCGGCCAGTGCGCTGTATCCGTCCACAGCGTGACCATAAACGCCGAAGGTGTCCATGCTCTTTGAGTGGCCGACCAGCTGTTTCACAAGGCCCTCCGGCAGCCGCTGGCAAATGCTCACGAAAGTGTGTCGTAGCTCGTAAGGTTTCACGCGCGGTATCCCGTTGTGGTCACAGAACGCATACCAGCGGTTGCGGTATTGCCGCTGCGAAGAGATTGCAAACATATACCCCGTTTGCGGACGGCCATTCTGCAGGCTGTGCAGCTTCAGCTGCTCGGCCGCAAGTGGAAACAGCCGGATGTCACGGATGGCGTTCTCGTTCTTGCCGCTGGTGTGCTCGCCCCGGTCGTTGATGCTACCGCGGACATGGAGCACATCGCCCTCCCAATCTTGCCAGCGCAGGGCCATCAGCTCCCCGGGCCGCAGTCCGGTGAGCACCTCCAGCCGGTAGGCGTACAGCAGCGGGTCGTTTTCGGCGCGGCCCTTCCAGAGGGTTTGAGTGCTGGCAAAAAGAGCCTTCAGTTGTTCCGGCTGCATGATGGTTTTGCCCTTCGCCCGGGCGGTTCCTGGCACCTTGAGATCGCGCGGCTCATAGTCGCATAGCCCGTTCCGGCGACACCATTTTGCAAAATCCATGAAAGCTGCTCGAATGTTGGAGCAGGTCTTTTTTGCCAGACCTTCCGCGGCGGCCTTGTCCAGAATCTGTTGCAGATCTCCATCGGTGAGCCGGGCCAGCTTTTTGCCGGCAATCTCTTTTGAACGGTTCTCCAGGTGGCTGATGGGCTGGCGCATGTTGCCCAGGTCCCGGGTCTTGATGGGGTCGGGCATCGGCTTTCCCAGCTTCTTTGCCACAAGCCCCGCATGGTATTTCTTGTACTGCTCAATGGCGGCGCCCACCGTGAGGGTAGAGCGCACCTTCGATGGGCAGCCCTCCAGCAGCCATTCGTCGGCCTGCCGGTTTGCCTCGGCCTGCCCCCGGCGGCCGGGGGTGGAGCAGTAAAAAGCCTTGGTCACGCCGTCCCGGGTGACGCGGATGCGCCAGCGCCCCTGGCTCTCAATCCAGCTGGCCGTGTTCGTGCGGCCAGATGCGTTCTTTGCCATGAATATGCCTCCTTTGACAGGCATATCGCAGCCATGGTATAATCACAAGCGTCATCTATGACTGAAATTGCATGGATAAATGTTTCAGCAAGGATGCGGATAGAAATGACCATGAGCCAGATAAACCCTTCTCTGCAAGCCCCCGCCACTCGCACTGGCGGTGGCCTTTTTTGTTTACATGAGAAATTTGATACCAAATAGGTATCTGAAAGGTGTCAATAAAGTATCCCCCTGGTGCTTCGCTTCTATACTGGAAGAAGGAAAACGACGGAAGCGGAGGGGAAATCGATGAAAAAGAAAGAGAAAATTGTCAGCTTCACGTTGCGGCTCCCGGAGGACGTGGCGGAAAAGCTCAGCACGATCGCGGAGTACAACGGACGCACACGAAGCGCCGAGATCATCCAGATCCTGCGCCGCCATGTGAAGGCGGTGGAGCAGAAGAATCCTGACTTGTTCCAGGATAAGGGCAACACCTGACATCTGCCAGCAGGAGCCGGGCCATGTCCAGCAGCTTTGCCTTGTCCTGCTCGGTGAGAGCCTGAAGCTGGGCATAGCGGAGCGATACGGAAATATCGTCCAATGTGAGCCTGCTGCCGTTCCCGGCGGCGGGCTCTTTTCCTGCCTCCACCGTCACAACCCCCGACAGAAGCCGACGGCACGGCCCTCTATACTGACGTCATCCATTTCTTCACGCCGGCGAATGATGGAAGAATAGGCAGGGTTTTCCGGGCGCAGTTCGATGTAATCATCGTGAAAGTACACCCGCTTGAGCGTGGCTTCGTCGCCAATGCGCACGGCGGCGATCTCGCCGTTCTCCACTTCCTTCTGCTGCCGGATGGCCACCAGGTCGCCGTCCTGAATGCGCGGGGCCATGCTGTCACCCACGCAGAGCAGCGTGAAGGTGGCCCGCCAGCTGGAGGGGACGCTATCATAGTCCTCGATGTTCTGCTCGGCCAGGATAGGCTCGCCGCAGGCAATGCGGCCCACGCGGGGGAGGGTGTCCATATCCGGGAGCGGGGAGAAGCCGGTGGGGATGAATGTGGACGGAGTAATCGGGTGTCGCCGTTGTATATCTGACCGTCCAGTCAAGTAATCCATATCAACATTGAAAATGTCGGCAATCGCTTCGCTCATTTCAAAATCTGGTTCGCGTTTCCCAGATTCGTACATTCCAATCGTGCTGCGGGAGACTTTTAGCATAGCCGCAAGCTGCTCTTGTGTAATGCCTCGTTCAGTGCGCAGAACCTTAATTCTGTCAGAAAAATTTGCCATCGTGGGGCCACCTCCCTTGCGTCCTACTTCAATAATATCACGTTACGTGATATTGTCAATGGAAAATGTCACGAAATGTGTTGACACTGATAGCGGATAGTGCTATACTCTAAGCGAAGTCACGAAACGTGACGGATGGGAGGTGAATACGATGGACTCTGAACGAATTGCAAGAACCTTGATTGAGCTACGCGGAGAGAAAACCCGAGCTGAGGTAGCGACGGCCCTTGGACTTAGTGTTTCAACCATTGCGATGTACGAAAATGGGGAGAGAATCCCGCGTGACGAAACCAAACTGCGCATTGCAGCGTACTATGGGAAATCCGTAACGGACATTTTTTTTGCAGAACAATGTCACGAAAAGTGACATACAAAAAGGAGGAAAAACGTGTACAGCCTGAAGATTTTCAAGAGTGATGACTTCGGCAACATCCGTACCATCGAGCAGGACGGCAAGGTGCTGTTCTGCGGCAGAGACATCGCCGCCGCGCTGGGGTACGCAAACACCCAGGACGCGCTTGCCAAACATTGCAAAAGCGATGGGGTCGCGTTTCGCTACCCCATCCAGGACAGTATGGGGCGTACCCAGGAGGCACGCTTCATCGCCGAGGGCGACGTCTACCGGCTCATCACCCACAGCCGCTTACCGGCTGCCGAGCAGTTTGAGAGATGGGTATTCGATGAAGTGCTGCCCGCCATTCGCCGCACCGGCAGTTACACCATGCCGGCGGCCCACGCAAGACACATTGCCTATCTGCAGGACCTGCAGCGCAGCCTGAACACATGGCGGGGGCTGGAGGAGAAGTTCTCCGAGTTGACCACTGAGGCCCGGCAGCGGTACGAGCAGAACCGGGCCACCCGGGACGAGTGCCGTGCCGAGGTCAGTAAGCTGGAGCGCCAAATCGACGACGCCATTCTGGTGCTGGGCGCCATGTGACCGGCGAGGACAACAAAAGCCCGCACAAGGCGGGCGGAAAGGAGGGCCGTATGGAAATCACCATCAAAGGCAGCGCAAAAGAAATCGCCGCCCTTGCACTGGAACTGCAGGGGCGACAAGTCCAAAAGTTCAACTCGCTTTCGAAGGATATGCTCAAAATTCTTCTTCCAGCCAGTGATGATACTCTCGAAGAAGCTCGACCGAAATAGAGAAACTGACAGCCATCAGCTGCCGGCCAAGGACTTCGGAGCGATCAGAACCAGGCGTCTGCAAAGCGGCTTGATTACCTTTTGCCATAGCGTTTGAAAGAATTTTAGCCATAGCCTCATCAGAAAGATGACTTTCTATGAAGTCGTTGAACGATCTCATCGATTACACCCCCTTTCGCCGCCATTATAGCACGGCGGCGGGAGAGAAAGGAACCAACATGAACGACTTACAGATTTTTATTTACGGCGGCGAGCAGCTGCGCACCATCCAGCGGGATGATGGCCTGTGGTGGGTGCTGCGGGATGTTTGCCGGGTGCTCAATATCGGAAACGTGACCGATACCAAAAAGCGGCTCGACCCGGATGAGGTCGATTTGACCGACCTCATCGACGGGATGGGGCGCGTCCAGTCGACCACCATCATCAACGAGCCCGGCCTGTACGCCGTAATCCTCCGGTCGGACAAGCCGGAGGCCAAACAGTTCAAGCGCTGGGTGACCCACGATGTGCTTCCCAGTATCCGCAAGACCGGGGCCTATGGGATCCCGCCGGAGCGGCTGGCCGACCTGAACGAATACCAGGCGCGCTTGGACGAAAACCGCCGGCTGCTGGCCGATTTCGAGCGCTACACGGCCTCGGCCTGCAAGGAAGCCCATGAAGCCCGGAAACGGTATGACGAACTGCGCAGGCTGCGTGAGGAACTCCGTAAAAACGTGCAGTTTTGGGAGGAGAGCATTGCGCAGGAGATCCGAACTCTCAAGGAGGTTTGACCATGCGCCGGAAATTCTTGAAACTCCAGCGCCGCCTGGAGGACTGCGACATATCCAATGACCTGCTGGCGGTGAAGCTGCGGATGACGCTACCCACCCTGCGCTCCCGCCTCAAAGGGACACAGAGCTGGAAGGCGGACGAGATCATCCTCATCTGCCAGCTGGCCGACATCCGGCAGGACCAGGTAGGGGAGTTCTTCTTCCCCGATTTGGAGCCGGTCGTCATCAACATCAAAGGAGGAAAGACCGCATGAAAAACACCGAGCTGCTCGACCGTGTGACGGACAAGCAGGCCGCACTGGCCGGCCGTTTTCTGCGCATGATGCGCGAGGAAAAGTTCTATGTGGAGGACGCCCGCAAGACCCTGGAATATGCCCGTGCCCTCATGGAAAACGAGATCAACGAAAAGGAGTTTTGACTATGTCCCTGGAAAAGAAAAAGCTGGACCGCCTGTACGGCCTGATGCAGCGCCTGGAGCAGGCCGGCAACGACGAAGCAGCTGCGGACCTTCGGTGGGCGATCCGCACGCTGGAGACCGCCCTCGGCATCACGATCGGAGAGGAGGCCGAGGACGAATGACCGGCAAAAAGAATGCCGCCCCGGCGCTGGAACACCGTGACGGCAGGGGTGATGGTAAGATTGGACGTCCTACCGCCCCCATTGTACACCAGGCCGCCGCAGCCTGCAAGGTCTATCTGCTGCGCTGCGGTGCTATCATGGCCGCTTTGGTGTCAGTATGGTGGCTCTGTGCCATCATCGAGGGCACCGCCGGCGGCGTGACCGGACCGCTGGCATTGTCAGGCGTGTGTGGTTGGCTGGCCCGGGCTCTGGCCCGGGCGGCGGAAAGGGGGTACATCGATGGCGAAGATTGATTTTGCGGCACACCGAAAGAAAATCGCAGAAGCGATGAAGAGCAGGAACGTGGAAGCGGCTGCAGAGGTGTGCATTGACCT
>CASFJO010000042.1 GCA_949295035.1 uncultured Gemmiger sp. | reverse complement strand
GGTCAGCAGCACCACCGCCAGGGACAGCGAAAGCACCGTCACCGCGGTTTTGCCCTTGCTGCGGCCCAGGTTGGCCCAGGCCATGGTGAAAGGGTTCACCTTTCTGGTCTTCCGGCCCTTGGCGCGGGTTTTTCCGCCGCCTTCGGCGTAGCGCACCGCTTCTACCGGGGAGACCTTTGCGGCCATCCTGCCCGGCTTACGGCAGGAGATAAGTACTGTAAACAGGGCAAATAAACCTGCACTGAGGAAGATCCAGGGACTCACGGAAGTGACCGCTTCCACCCCGTTGAGCCGGGTCACGATGACCGGCGTCAGCCGCCCGCCGATCAGCCAGCCGATCGCAAGCCCGATGGGAATTCCGACAGCAGAGAGAGCCAGAGCCTGTAAGCGGATGATCCGCCGCAGCTGCCGGGGCGTGGTGCCGATGGTTTTGAGCAGACCGTAAAAGCGGATATCCCCGGCTACGGAGATTTGAAACACATTATAGATGATGAGGTAGCCGGTGAAGATGATGAGCAGAGCCATGGCGGCGATGGCGACGACCACCGTCGGGTCGGCAATGTCGGAGATCCTGGCGCCGGTGTAGCCCCAGTTGACGCCGATGTTAATATAGTTTTCCCCGGCGGTCTCACTCTGGTAACCGTGGTTTTCCAGGATCTGGTTCAGATCCTGTTCGATATGTCGGGCCCCGCTTTTCAGCATTACGTCCAGGTTCCAGACGCCGGTCATGGTATCCTCGGGGGCGTTGGGATCTACGCCCACCTCGGCGAGGACGGCGTTCACCCGGCTCTCGGGGACCAGGACGTGGTTGGCTACGCTGGCTTCGTCATATTCCCACCAGCCGCAGAGGGTGAAGGTCTGGGTGGTCTCGTGCCCGTCTACATCGAAGGTAAGGGTGAATTTCGCGCCGATCTCCGGCTCGATGCCCAGCAGCTCCAGTACGCGGGTGTCGGTGGCGGCCTGGTCGGTGCCTTCCTCCGGCAGGGAGCCTTCGATGGGGTCGCAGTACATCCAGTGGGCTTCGTTGGCATCGGCATAGCTCACTTCCACATGGGACTTATTGAAGGGCGCGGCCGCAGGCATGCCCAGAAAGCGCCGCTCGCCCCACTGTGCGATGAGAGGGTCACTGCGCAGCGCCTCGGCCTGCGCCTCTGTAATGTATTTGAACCCGCCGTGGGAGAAACCGCCCGCCTGGCGGAAGTTGGACTGCTGGAACCCTTCGTTGATGGAGAGGGCGATCGTAAAGAGAGAAGTAAACAGCACTGCTGTCAGGGCGATGGCTGCGATGGCGATAAGGTTCCGGGTGCGGCTGGTCAGAAGACTCTTCCAGGCCAGATGACGGATACATTTTCGATTTGAAACTTTCACGACCTTCACCTCCTTACCGCGTCATGCTCCGGCCGTCCTCGTTGCGTCCGCTCCGGTCTGCAAGCTGGGCAATTTCTTCATTGTGTGTAATCAGGACCATTGTCTGGGCAAATTTGCGCCCGGTTACTTTCATCAGAGAGAGGACATCCTGGCTTGTGCGGCTGTCCAGGTTTCCGGTAGGCTCATCAGCCAGGAGTATGGCGGGTTTTGCAGCGAGTGCCCGGGCAATGGCTACCCGCTGCTGCTGGCCGCCGGAGAGCTGGCCGGGCAGGTTGTTCAGCTTCTTCTCCAGTCCCAGGGCAGCCACCACCTGGCCTACATAGTTTTCATCCACCCTGCCGCCGTCCAGCTGGATGGGCAGGACAATATTTTCCCGCACGGTGAGCACCGGCACCAGGTTAAAACTCTGGAACACAAAGCCGATCCTGCGCCGGCGGAAAATGGTGAGGGCCTCGTCTTTCAGGGAGAAAATATCCTTTCCATCCACAATGACAGTACCGGAAGTCGGGCGGTCCAGGCCGCCCAGCATATGGAGAAGAGTGGACTTGCCGGAACCGGAAGTTCCTACGATCGCTACGAACTCTCCGTCCTCCACATTGAGATCCACCCCGTCCAGTGCTTTCACAAGCGTATCTCCTTTTCCGTAATATTTTTTCAGGTTCCTGGTTTCCAAAATATTCATCATGTTTTCCTCCAGAAAAAAATCTGTATTGCCTTTTGACAATACAGACTTTACCATAATATTCTTTCCTGAATCTTTCTCAAATCTAACAGAATTGAAAGAT
>CASFJO010000041.1 GCA_949295035.1 uncultured Gemmiger sp. | reverse complement strand
CGGCCTCGCCGCTCTGGGCGCGGGCGGCCTGTTCGCCCTCAGCGGCCCGGCTCTGGGCGCGGCGGCGGCGACGGCGGCGCTTGGCGCTGGCGCTCAGCGGCTGGTTTTCGTTGGGTTCCCTCTGATTTTCCGGCATGGGGGATCGGTCTCCTTTCTTGGTTTCTTCCGGTTTTCCGGCGGGCGCGGCACGGCGGGCCGGCTGCGCGGGGGGCGCGTCCAGCTCCTCGGGGCTGGTCAGCACCGGGATGGACCGGCGGTTGAGTTTCTCGATTCCGGCCAGATATTCCTCCTGCTCGCTGGAGCAGAAGCTGATCGCCACCCCGTCCTGGCCGGCGCGGCCGGTGCGGCCGATGCGGTGCACGTAGGTCTCGGGCACCTCGGGCAGATCGTAGTTGAACACATGGCTCAGCTCATTGATATCAATGCCCCGGGCGGCGATATCGGTGGCCACCAGCACCCGGGTACTGCCCTTTTTGAACCCGTCCAGGGCGGCCACCCGGGCGTTCTGGCTCTTGTTGCCGTGAATGGCCGCGGCGGTGACCCCGTTCTTGTTCAGGATCCGGGCGATCTTGTCCGCCCCGTGCTTGGTGCGGCTGAACACCAGCGCGCTGGTCACCTCCGGGCGCTGCACCAGCCGGGTGAGAAGGGCGGGCTTGTCCGCCTTTTCCACATGGAACAGATACTGGTCGATCCGGTCCACCGTGCTGGAGACCGGGTCCACCTTCACCGAGGCGGGCTTGTGCAGGATGCTGCCGGCCAGCTGCTCGATCTCGGGGGGCATGGTGGCGCTGAACAGCAGGGTCTGCCGCTGTTTGGGCAGCTGCCGGATTACCTTCTTCACGTCGTGGATAAAGCCCATGTCCAGCATCCGGTCGGCCTCGTCCAGCACGAACACCTCCAGGGCCGACAGGTCCACATGGCCCTGGCCGATCAGGTCGTTCAGGCGGCCGGGGCAGGCGGTGAGAACCTCCACCCCCCGCTGCAGCGCGGCCACCTGGGGCGCCTGGCCCACCCCGCCGAAGATCACCGTATGCCGCACCGGCAAATAGGCCCCGTAAGCGGCGAAGCTCTCGTCGATCTGCAGGGCCAGTTCCCGGGTGGGGGTGAGGATCAGGGCCCGGATCTTGTTGTTTTTTACCGTGCTTTGGGCCAGCCGCTGCAGGATCGGCAACGCGAAGGCCGCTGTCTTGCCGGTGCCGGTCTGGGCGCAGCCCAGCAGGTCCCGCCCTTCCAGCACCGGCGGGATAGCCTGCTGCTGGATGGGGGAGGGAGTCTCATATCCCGCTTCGCGCACGGCGCGCAGCAGCGGTTCGATCAGATTCAATTGTGCAAATGTCATGCTTACTCCTGTTCACACCAAGGCCGGGCCCGCCGGCCCGGCCGCGTTTTTGTTCCGCGCTCACCGAAGGAGAGAGGGCCGCCCGGGCCCTCTCCCGCCGCCGCGCCGCCCCGGTCAGGGCAGGATACGGCGGCATTCCAGATACTAGCGCTTGTCCCGGGCGTGGCCCATGCTGAAGGTCTTGCGGGGCAGCACCCCGCCCAGCACCACGCCCCGGAAGATATCCTCCTTGGCGAAGGGCGGCAGCAGCACCCCGGCGGCCCCGCCGCCGGCGCAGAGCTGGGCCACCGCGTCCTCCCCGTGGATGAAGTCCACCGAGGCCGCCGGGTGCGCCGGCAGCCAATCGGCAAGAAACGCCTCCAGCGTGCCCACGGCCAGCGGATGCACCGCCTCGCTGGCGGCCAGCACCCCGCCGTCCGCCAGCCGGAACACCTGGGCGCCGGCCGCAGCCGGGTCCGCCCAGGCGCCTTTTTCCCGCAAAAAGGCGGCAAAGTCCGCCGCGAAGGCGGCCGGGTCGGCGCCGAACACCACCCGGTGGATCGGTTCCACCCCGATGGCCGGGCTTTGGACGCTGCATACCTCCGCCAGGCACCAGCGGGCGGGGTGGGTCTCTTGTTCGGCGGGGGAGAGGGTGGGCTTGAGCTGTTCCCACCAGGCTTTGGCGGTGGCCAGGCTGTGGTTGCCGTCCCCCACCGCCAGGGTCAGGGGCGGCTGGCCGGCCGCCGCCGGATACCGGGCGTCAAACGCCGCCTGGCTGCCCAGCGCCGCCAGCGCCCGGGTGACCGCCTCCACCCGGGCCGGGTCCTCCACGGCCCAGCCCCGGATATAGCCGCCCCCCAGCATCAACTTCCCCTCATAGAGGGGGGCCTGCCCGGCGGCGGCCCGGCCCAGCGGACCCAGCACCGTGTCGGCCGCATCGTCAATGAGCATCATCACGTGGGGGGATTCCAGCGCCGCCCCCTGCCGCACCCGCAGCCGGGGCGGGATGCGGGAGACCACCGTGCCCTCGGTGGGGCGCACGGCGGGCCGCTCGCCGGCGGCATAGCTGTACTGCTCCAGATCCACCGCCCCCACCAGGCCGGCCCGCACCTGGCCGGTGGAATCGGTGCGCTCCAGATACACATACCCGTTCACCGCCCGGGTGAGCACCTGCCGCTCATACCGCTCCATCGCCGCGTGGATGGCCCCGATCCGCGCCTCCACATCCGGCTGCTCCAGATACACCTCCGGCAGCACTAGGTCCAGGGTAGTGGGCCCCTCCCCGGCGGCGGCGCGGGCCGCCGCCCAGTAATCCGGCTGGCTGGTGAACTGGTCGCAGGCCAGGCAGGCCCAGCGGTCCAGCGGCACCGACGGGTCGGGCAGCAGGATGCGGGCGGGCACAAAGCAGGGCTGTGACATGGGCGATCGTCCTTTCGGGGCGGCTTGGCCGTCCATTTTGTATTTTTTTTATTCAATTATACCATTCGTCGAAACGCATGAAAGGGCGGGGCGGCCCGGCGGCGCGCCCGCGCCCTGCATCGCGCAACGGGAACGGTCAGCGCTCAAAGCTGCCGGTGACCCCGCTGTGCAGCACCAGATGGTCGGCGCCCTGGGCGGCGGCCAGGGCGGCGGAGCGCTGGGTGCCGTCGTCCTCAGCGGAGAGGGCGTCCATATCCAGCACCAGATTGCGCACCCCCAGCCCGGCCAGACTGCCGATGGTGTCGCTCATCTCCAGCGCGGCCTGGTCGGCGGGATATTCAAACCAGAGCACCGTGCCGTCGGCGTCGGCCTGCAGCTGCCAGGCGTCGATGAGTTCGGCCAGTTGGGCGGTCTTATCCAGATCGGGAGCGGGGCCCGCGTCATACAGCGCCTTATCCAGGCTGTAGCCGCTGGGGAACTGCACCCCGCTCAGCAAAAACTGATCAAAGCCCAGCGCCTTCACCTCGGCGATGAGATCCGCGATGTACCGGCGGGCGGCCGGGTCGGTGGGGTCCAGCCAGGGCACACCGCCCGCTTTGGCGGAAGCGTTGAGCCAGACGGTATTTTCATAGTTGGTGTGGTAGATCGCCAGATCCCGGTCGGTATAGGGGGTCTTGGGGTCCTCGAAGGCGCTGAGCCCCGCCACCGGGACGATCCCCGCCTCCTGGAACACCCGGGCGGCCATAGCCGCGTCCACCAGCATGCCGGCCTTGGACTGGGCGGCCAGTTCCACCTGGGAATCGTAGTAGATATAGCCCTGGGCGTCCTTGAGGGTGATCACCGCGTAACCCACCCCCTGGCCCGCCAGATCGGCGGCGGTGGCGGCAGCCTGCGCCTCGTCGGACAAGGCGCTCAGGGCGACGTAACTCCAGCTGCCGGAGACGATGGCGGCGGGGTCGCCGGCGGGGTCCGCCTCGGAGGTCGGTTCCGGCGGGGCGGATTCCGGCCCGGACCCGGAGTTGCCGGCGGAGGCGGCGGGATCGGACGCGGCGGAGGACCCGGAGCCGGCGGCCTGGGAACGGTTTTTCAGGCTGTACCACAGCCCGGTGCCGAAATCCACCACCGGCCCGGCCACCAGCCAGCCCACGGCGAACAGCACCGCCAGCCCCAGCACCCATTTGAGGACGCGGCGGCGCAGCAGGCTGCGGCGAACGTAGCTGCGCTGTTTGTAATGTTTGACCTTGCCCAGACTCTTGCGTTTGCGTTTTGCCATGGGAGCCTCCTTGGGATCAGATCGAGACCATGTGCCCGGTGAAGCCATAGATGGCCAGCGCCAGGATGCCGATGTAGATCAGGGTAATGGGCAGCCCGCGAAAGGACGCGGGCACCGCCTCGCTCTGCAGTTTGCGCTGACCTTCGGCCACGATGACCACCGCCAGCATATAGCCCAGCGCGCTGCCGATCGAAAAGCCCAGCGTCTGGGACAGGGTGAAACTCTGGGTATCGGCGATGAGCAGCGGGCCCAGCACGGCGGTGTTGAAGGTGGCCAGCGGCAGCACGGCGATCAGTTCCTTGGCGTGGGGCAGGCGCAGCCACTGGATCAGATACATCACCAGCAGGTAGGCCACCGTGGCGCACAGAATGAACAGCAGCGGCCGCACGGCGCGGCGGTAGCCCCAGCCGGCCATAGCCTGGCTGATCAGCCAGGCCATGGGCGAACTGATGAGCAGGATCACGCACAAAAGCAGCCCGAAGGTGCGGTTGCTGACGGCGGTATCCCCCACCAGACGCACCAGGCGGGAGACGCCCAGCGCCCGGCTGAACACAGCGTTCTGCGCGAATATGGCGGTTACGGCCAGCAGCAGAAAGCTGGCCAGAGCGTTGAGAACAGCGGTCATACGGTGCGGTTCGCCTCCCTGTGCACATAGTTTTTGTAGGCGCGCACCGCTCCGCGCCAGATCGCGCAGAGCACGCCCACCAGGATAAAGCCGCCCGCGGGCAGGCTGGCCACCGGCAGCAGATGTACGCCGGACACCGGCCGCCCGAACAGGGTGCCGACGGCCAGCAATTCCCGAACGCAGCCCATCAGCATCAGGATCAGGATATACCCGCCGGTGATATACAGCCCCTTCTGCATGGCCACCAGGACCGGCTCCTTGCGGGGGCGCTCGTACCGTTTGATGATCAGCGGCTCCACGCACAGCAGCGGCAGATACATGCCCACGGCCAGGGTCTGTTCCACCTCAAACCAGCCCCGCAGCAGCAGATAGACCCCCACATACAGCACCCCGGCGATGCCGCAGTAGACGATGGCGCGGAACCGGTAGGGCACCGGCCGGGCGGCCAGCGCCGCCAGCATCCGGGTGGGGGTGAGCAGCAGCAGCACCGCCACGCTCAAAATCAGGGCGCTGCGGCCGGTGGTGGCGGCCACCACCAGCGGGGCCAGGCCCATGCCCTGCATGATGACCGGGTTGTTGAGCAGGATACGGTCCCGCCGGGCGATGGCCTCCATATTCTCAGAGAGATACCGGGCTTTTTTAAGCTTCATGGCGGCGGGCCTCCTTTCGTGTGATGAGATCGCTGATGGCGCGGTCCAGCCAGCCGGACACCGAGTTGACCGCCAGCAGCCCGAAACACACGCCGGTCTCGTAGGTGCCGTAGTAGCGGAACATCATACTGGCAAAGCCCAGCAGCAGCCCGTATACCGCCCGGCTGACCGGGTGGCGGGGCAGGGTGACCGGCTCCGGCACCAGAAACACCGCGGCAAACAGCACCGCGCCGCTGAGCAGTTCAAACTTGAGCACGGTGAGCCGCTGGCTCACGTTCTGCCAGGGCAAAGACAGGGGGATCTCCCCCAGGCGCGGGGCCACAAACACCACCGCCGCGCAGGCCAGCAGAAAGCAGGCGGGGGCGATCAGGTCGGTGCGGCGGCGGGCGATCAGGAACAGCAGGCAGGCCAGGATCACCAGATTGAAGGTGACCCCCATCGGGCCGGCGTAGTTGCCCAGCCACAGATCAATGTTGCTGATGGCCGGCAGACCGCCGTTCTTGAGCACGGCGCTGCTGCCCTCGCTGAGGGCCACCGTGGCGCAGCTGCCCAGCGGCAGCTGGGTGCCGGCGGCGGGGTAGACAAAGACCTGTTCCGGCCAGCCCACCGCGGCCACCACATAGCCCACGGCCGCCGGATGGAAGGGATAGTGGCCGTAACCGCCAAAAGCCTCCTTGCCGATCATGACCGCGGCCAGCACCGCCACGATCAGCACATAGTAGTCCACCGAGGCGGGCATCAGCATGGCCACCAGCAGCGCGAAAGCCTCGCTGGACAACTCGCCCCGCTCGAAGGGGCGGCCGCGCAGCAGGCCGACCAGCCAGTCGCATACGCCGGCGGTGACGATCGCCACCAGGCACAGCAGCGCCGGGCGCGCACCGTACAGATACACGTCCATCGCCAGCAGCGGCAGCATCAAAAGAAAGGTGTCCCGGCAGACGTCCGGGCTGGTATAAGGGATCTTCAGGGTTTTGTTTTCATTCATGGGCAGGCTCCTGTCGTTGAAACGGGACGATGGCCCCGCGGGATTTTGGGTCCGGCCTTACAGCCGCAGCAGGCCGGCCACCGCGGCGGCCGGGTCGGCGGCGCGGAACACCGCGCTGCCCGCCACCAGCACCTGGGCGCCGGCCCGCACGCAGGCGGCGGCGGTGCCGCTGGCCTCGTCCACGCCGCCGTCCACCTCCAGCAGCACCGGCAGGCCGCGGCGGCGTTTTTGCTCGGCCAGGGCGGCCAGCTTGTCCAGCGCGCCGGGCAGAAAACTCTGGCCGCCGAAGCCCGGCTCCACGCTCATGACCAGGGCCAGGTCCAGCCGGTCCAGCCAGGGGTCCAGCGCCGAGACCGGCGTGCCGGGTTTGATGCTCATGCCCGCCTTGCAGCCGGCGGCCTTGATGGCGGCCAGGGTGGCGGCGGGGTCGCTGTCGCTCTCCAGATGAAAGGTGATCAGGGACGCGCCCGCCCCGGCAAACGGCCCGATATAGGCCAGGGGGTCCCGGATCATGAGATGCACGTCAAAAAAGGCGTCCGGCAGGGCTTTGTGCAGCCCGGCCAGTACCGGCACGCCGAAACTGATGTTGGGCACAAAACACCCGTCCATCACGTCAAAATGCAGCCACTGGGCCCCCGCGTCCAGCACCTTGCGGCACTCTTCGCCCAGACAGGCGAAATCCGCCGCCAGCAGCGAGGGGCTGACCATCGCCATTAGGTCGTCCTCCTTTTTGGCGCCCGTATGCGCGGGCAATACTCGGTTATATTGTACCGTATCCCGGCTCAAAATGCAATTCCGCGGCCCGCAACCGCCAGGATTTGGCCCGTATTTTCACCCTTTGCACACAAAATGACCCGACCGGGGGAACGAACAGGGTACGGGGCGCGTCAACCATCCGCCCGCCCGGCTCCCATACCTTTGGAAATCACGGCCAACTCTTTTCGTCCACGGGCAGCGGGCAAAAAGCGGACCCGCGCCAACCTTTTCCCGTTGACGCGGGTCTCATCGCCGGTATTTTTCCCGGGGTACGGAGCATTCCGGCCCTTACCGGCCGGCCTTTTTGGGCGGGTCGGCGGGGTTGGCGGGAAGGGTAAAGGTGAACTGGCACCACTGGCCCTGCTGGCTGGTGACCCAGATCTTGCCGCCGCTTAAGGTGACCAGCACCTTGCAGATATGCAGCCCCAGGCCGCTGCCGCCGGGGTTCAGGCCCCGGCTCTTGTCCTCCTTATAGAACCGCTCGAACACGAAGGGCAGCGCGTCCTGGCTGATGCCCTCGCCGGAGTTCCACACCGTGATGGACACGTCCGGCCCCAGCCGCTGCACCCCGAACCGGAGCACGCCGCCCTCCGGGGTGAACTTGAGGGCGTTGTCCACCAGATTCTGCACCACCTGATGCACCAGGTCCGGGTCGGCCCAGACCAGGGTGCGGGCGGGGGCCAGGCCCTGGATGGTCACCTTGCCCTCCTCGATCCGCTTTTCCGCCGCGAACACCACGCTGGTGATGGTCTCCCACACGTCGTAGCTCTGGGCGTGCACCTGGTATTCGCCGGCCTCCAGCTTGGTGATGTCCAGCATGTTCTGCACCAGACGGGCCAGCCGGCCCACCTCCTGGCTGACCAGGTTCAGGTAATGCTGGTGCATGGAGGGGGGGATGGTACCGTCCAGCATGCCGTCGATAAAGCCCTTGACGCTGGTCATGGGGGTGCGCAGTTCGTGGGCGATGTTGCCCATGAAGCTGCTGCGGCTGGTGTCGATGGCCTCCAGGTTGCGGGCCATCGTGTTGAAGGTGGCCGCCAGCTGGGCCACCTCGTCGGCGCCCTCCACCGGCACCCGCTCGGAGAAATCCCCGCCGCCGAACCGGCGGGCGGCCTCCGCGATCCGGCGCAGCGGCCGGGTGAGCCGGGTGGTGAGGGCCACGCTCAGCACGCTGGCCACCAGCAGCATCAGCCCCGCCGACAGGATAAAGCTGGAGATCATATCCCCCAAAAAGGTGCTCATGCTCTGGGCGCTGGAGGCTGCCACCGCGTATCCCTGCAGCACCCGGTCGGCGCTGATGACAGGGCTGACGGCGGTGTAAGAATTGCCGTCGAACACGCCCAGGCTGTCCACCCCGAAATACTCCGCCCCGTTGGCCTCAGCCATGACCCGCTCGTTCAGCGTGCGGCCGATGTGGCGGCAGTCCTCCCCTTCGCTGCACATCTGCACCGTGCCGTGGGCGTCGGTGATGAGCACCATGGAACTGGTGGTGCGGCTGATGAGGCTCACGCTTTTCTGGACCTGTTCCATGAGTTCCGGGTTGTCCTGCAGAAGCTGCACCAGCTGCCCGCCGTGCACCACCTGGGAGGCGGTGACCTGCACCACGTCGGTGAGGGCTTCCCGCCGGTCCTCGGTGAAATAGTTGCGGAACAGATATGCCTGCACGCAGCCCATCACCAGGATACTGGCCACCAGCACCAGGGCGGTGGCCGTAAAGTACATGGAACTGATGCTCTTTCTCATGGCGTTATTCTTTTACCTCAAATTTGTATCCCACGCCCCACACCGTCTTGAGGCCCCACTGGTCGCTGGCGCCCTCCAGCTTTTCCCGCAGCCGCTTGATGTGCACGTCGATGGTGCGGGAATCCCCGTAATACTCAAACCCCCACACCTCGTCCAGCAGCTGGTCCCGGGTAAAGACCCGGTTGGGATGGCTGGCCAGAAAACTCAGCAGTTCCAGTTCCTTGGGCGGGGCTTCCACCACCTTGCCCTTGATCTTGAGCTCGTACCGGGACATATCCAGGCTGAAGTTGTCGTACTCGATGCGGCCCTCGGCGGCCTCCTGGCCGGAGGCGTTGCACCGGCGCAGCACCGCTTTGATCCGGGCCACCACCTCTTTGGAATCAAAGGGCTTGACCACATAGTCGTCCGCCCCCAGTTCCAGCCCCAGCACCTTGTCGAAGGTCTCGCCCTTGGCGGTGAGCATGATCACCGGGGTGTCCCCCGTCGCCCGGATGCGCCGGCAGACCTCCCAGCCGTCCAGCTTGGGCATCATCACGTCCAGCAGCACCAGGTCGGGCTTTTCGGCGGTAAAGGCGTCGATGGCCGCCTGCCCGTCGTGGGCCAGGCAGGTGGCATAGCCCTCCTTCTCCAGGTAGAGCCGCAGCAGTTCGCAGATGTTCTTGTCATCGTCCACGATCAATATTTTTTCGTTGGCCATGGGTCAGCACTCCTCACATTGTTTCCTCGGGGCAAAGCGCCCGCGGGCGCGCACTCATTTGTATTATACGCCCGATTTATGAATAAAAAAAGGGCGAACGGCGCGCAGGCGCCTTTTTTCTTGCGCGGGCGGGCAAGGTACGGTATAATGTGGGGTGACGAACACGCCGCCGGCGGGCGGCAGGATCCTACGGAAAGTGAGCGAACGAAGATGAAATTAGGGATTGGCGTTCAAACGCCGGATTTCATATCTCCATACTTCTCCATAAACGCCGCCAAAGCCTGATACAGCGCGGTTTTCTTTAAAACCAACCAAATTATAAGCTTATGTTTCTCTATGCAGCCCCACGCGGAAATGGCGTAAAAATGGCGTAGAGGAATCGGCTAATTTGCAGATGGAGAAAGAGCACTACTACGTTGGTAAAGCACAAAATGAGCACGGCCTATACAAACGGGCCGTGCTCATCTTTTTCATACGGTCAAACGGTTCCGTGCTTACTTGTCATCGCTATTGGCGGGATTCGGGCGGAAATCCTCCTGAACGCCTTCATTCAAATCGAAACACATGGTTTTCGCGTCCGCGACCCAGAAACCGCGAACGCGGTACCGCTTGCCTGGAACCCAGTCCTCGCCCGTGGCAGCGCGGAGCGGCTCCAGAAGATTCTTGCTGGAAATCGTCACAACACCCTTCTGTTCCCCCCGCGGCTTGGAAAACTTAAACCCCTTCGGCTCGTTGCTCTTGCACATACGGATTGCGAAAACTTTCGCCTTGGCATCCAGCAGGCACAGCACATAGGCGGGATACCCCAGATCCTCAAGCACCTTCTTGGTGAAGGTGACGCCGTTCTGGTTGATGTACATATCCGGGTAAGCGTTGATGTTGGAATCAATCGTTTCAAAATTCAGAGCAGAAAAATCAAAGTTCATTGGTAAAATCCTTTCATTTTATACTATCTTGTGTATCATCAACAATTTTCATAAATTCCTGCCGTTCAGCAGGAGACCACCGGGAATCCAGAATCAGATACCCTTTGAACAGACCATCCTTGACGCGGTGAGCAACAAAACGGCTGCTCAGGAAACGCAGTTTCGCCTTATGGGGAGAAGTGTGCCGCTCAGACAACAGCTTTTGCACTTTCAGCCAGTCCTCTTTTTTGATAATTGCCGTATGGTGATTTTCCTTGAAATACATATTCAGGTCTGTATTCTTGACCGACTTGTGAGTGCGGAAATCCTTGGTATAGGTTTTCTGCATCAAGGCATCGCCACAGTATTTTTCATTTCGGAGGATGCTGCGGACTGTTCCGGCAGACCAGCTATCGTTGCCCATAGGAGATTTGATCCCCTGTTCGGTCAGTGCAGCCGCAATCTCTGACGGCGTTGCCCCTTCCAAACAGCTCTCGTAGATATACTCAACGATCCTCGCCTCAGTCGGTTCAATGACCAACCGGCCAAAGTGGTCGCGGTAGAACCCCAGCGTATTCTGTACAGAGAATTTGTAAATTCCCTCGGCCATTCGCCAACGAATCCCCGCTTTGATGGCCTCGCTTTTTTGCTGGGATTCCATTTCGGCAAGTGCGGACAGAAGTACGATCAGCAGATTGTTTTTTCCATCGCCTGTATAAGTGATATGTTCTGTCTCAAATTCCACTGATACAGGAGGGGTCAGCGCAGAAAGAACATTCAGGTTGTCCAGTATATCCACAATATTGCGGCCAAAGCGGCTGATGCTCTTGGTAAGGATCAGATCAATTTTCCCGTCTACTGCATCGGCAATCATTTTTTGAAAGCCAAGACGTTTTTTGACGGTTGTGGCACTGATACCTTCGTCCTGATAGATTTCTACCAGCTCCCAGTCGGGATTACCTTCAATCCGCTGGGTAAAATGCCGGACCTGCATATCGAAACTGCCAACCTGTTCTTCTTCCTGTGTACTGACACGGCAATATGCCGCAACACGCAGTTTAGGGAGCTCTTGCTGCACTTCCTGCAACTTCTTGGGCGGAATCACAATAACGCCGTTGCTGCGCTGATTTTCCGCAATCTCGTCCTGCATGAGCTTTCGCCGCTGTTCCCTGCGTTCGGCACGGCTGCTAAACTGACGGGCCGATTCTATCTTCTTGGGGTCAAGCGGCTTCGCCATATCCTGCCTCCATCGAATTTACAGATTTTTTCCCGTACTGCATGGGTATACCACCTCCTTTGCGCGAATTTGTCTTTTCACCTGTATCGCCTCCCTGTGCGTTTATTTATGACAAGCCCACCGGGATGAATCCCCGCAGGACAGTCATCATAGAAAAAGGGCAGCAGAAACGCTCCTGCTGCCTCAAAATATCGCAATATTCAGTATAAGGGTTATTTCACTGACTTTCCAAGCGAGTTCACCAGAAAAACGAGGATGAGCCAAAGAAGGAAGATATTTGACGAAAAGACCCCGTATGATAAAGAACTGCCAACTTTTAAGAGAATAGGAGAAAACATAATATTAGACGGAATCAGGAATAGACAGCTTGTTAGAATTAGCAGAATACATGAAAACCCTGCGCATCTGAAATAGTCAGCTAAAACGCCCAACAATGTCTTGCTTGGTAGTTCACTGTCTGTTGTGCCCTTCAAATCTTTTGCATATTGGCTGCCCAACAAAGCAGAGACTGCTGCAATATATACCCCCATTGCAATTGAAGCTATCCAGTTTATTGTCGTATATTGGCAGCAGGTGTCGAAAGTTGGGGCGTGTTATGAGTATAAGACGGTATGACTTTCAGGGACGAGATTGCGAGCTTTGCAATTCTGAAGCGAAACTCTTATACATCAGCTACTCAAAATATGATAAAGATTGGTATACAGCAAGCCCCGCGCAGAATATGTCACAAATCGTGGGCCTTTGGACGAAGACGCTCTCCGCGCCTATTTCAAGGGTGTGTGCGAAGCAGCCAGCGGCTGTCTGTTTGAGATGGCTCAACGGGAAGTCGGCACCATCTTCGGTGACTTTGAGCGCGGACGCCGCTATGTTCAGATCGCCCGGGAATGTATTGCCGAGTACTGGAAGCCCTGACCGGTCGAAAGCGGCAATAAACTCAGCTTGGATCCCTTTCACCCGAAAACTCCGTTTGTTCCCAAAAGGGCACAGACGGAGTCTTTATTTTGTGCTACACCATGATTTGAGCCGATAACCATCTTGGCCTTGACAGGAAGAAGAAAGGCTGCGCCCTCCGATACGGTCTTGTATCGGGAACACAGCCCTTTTTTCTAATAATTGCCTTCTCTCGTTCGTTATTCTGTCAGCTTTTTTTGACACATATTCCGATAGCTGGAAGGCGTCATGTTTTCGACCTTGGAAAACCGCTGGGTGAAGTAAGAGATTGACGAAAATCCTGACATGGAGGCAATCTGCTTCAGAGAATAGTTCGTGGTGCGCAACAGGTATTTGCTATCTTCCAAACGAAGCGACTGTACATACTGGAGAGGAGATATTCCGTATGCCTGGCTGAAGATATGGGACAGATAGTATTTGTTGCTCTCTGTGGCTTCCGCAATGTTTTGCAGGGTAATGCTCTCACGGAAATGCGCATCTATGAACGCTTTGGCCTGTAAGGCTTTGGGGCTGGCATTTTCCACCGAATCATCGGTTCTGGGGGTAATTTTTGTGCGCCGCATGAGATTGATCAAAAGGATGTTCAGCAAGGACTGACATACATCCTCGCATCCGGTGTCGTGCCGTTTCGCCTCAGCAAGGATACAATACAGGTAATTGGAAATGTCATCGGCAGCCTCGTCGAAATGGATAATGCTGAACCCTTCTTCGGAGTCAAGACTCGTTACGAGCTTTACCCCTTCAATTCCCAATACAATGTACTCCAGTGGATCTTCCACAAGACTGGTTTCCGTGTGTTCCACCTTTGGATTCAACAACACCATATCCCCAGTGGAAATCGCGTATGAGTTGCTGCGAATCTGAAATTTTCCTGAACCGCCTACTACAAAAAAGAATTCAGTGAAGTTATGGATATGTGGCATGCTGTACCAGTCGCCACTATATTTCTCGCGGCTGATATATAACAGCCGCGCTCCAGAATAGTAGGTTCTGAATTCATGCTCAGAAAAATCATATCGTTCAGTACTCATAACTCACCCAACCACAACCAATTCTTGCTTAAAACATCTGTGAACTTGTTGTTCTTACTACTTAAATTATAGCTAAAATCGCCAAAAAAGCAACTATAAGAAATATTTAATTTATATTTTGTACAATTCAACAATGGTGCTCTGGCCATTTGGTCAATTTCCCGAAGGCATCTATCCCCTGATGTTTTCTTGCTTTGAAAAGCTTGGTGCTGCTCCCTTTTTCATGTCATGGTCACTTTGATTCAATAGTTGTAGAACCTGATCCTATCGCAATCGGCGGCTACTTGTTATCTTGAGATGCGCAGGAGCGGAAAAAGCAGGCGGCCCTGCGGTTGCGTTGCAGGGACCGCCCGCCATGCAATTTCTCAGATCTCGTACCAGCGGATCTCGTTGGCGTCCATATCCAGCTCGAAGCTGGATCCGTCGCCCTTGTAGACGGTGGTGTGCTGCGGCTCGTAGGTGTTGTTGACCACGCAGTACTTGCCGTTCTTCACATAGGCGTGGACCTCCACGTTGAAGTTGGAGCTGAACCACTTGTGCAGCTCGTCCTCGCTGTGGCTGGCCCACAAAATGGAGCGGTACAGCACGCGGCTG
>CASFJO010000040.1 GCA_949295035.1 uncultured Gemmiger sp. | reverse complement strand
GGGGGCGGCGGCGATGCAGTTCCCGGATTGGGCCGTGCAGTATTGGGCGGTGTGGGCCTTCGGCCTGCTGACCGGCGCGCTGGCCGCCCTGTGGCGGTACGCCCTGGCCCAGCGCAAACGCCAGAAGGCCCTGGAGGAGGGAGTGCGGGCTTTGCTGCGGGACCGGATCATCCAGGCCTGCGACTATTACCAGCAAAAGCAGACGGTATCGGTGCACGGCCGGGAGAACATCCAGAATATGTACAAAGCCTACCACGCGCTGGGCGGCAACGGCGCGGTCACCGCCCTGGTGCGGGATGTGGACGAACTGTCCACCCATTTCTGAAAGGAGAGAGACAAGATGAAACTGAACCTTCCCGTTCGGCTGAAAAACCCGGTGTTCTGGGCCCAGCTGGGTCTGGCGGTGCTGACCCCGATCCTGGCCTACTTTGGCCTGACCGGCGCCGACATCACCAGCTGGCCGCTGCTGGGGCAGACCCTGCTGGCCGCCGTGAGCAACCCCTATGTGTGCGCGCTGGCCGCCGTGAGCGTCTGGAACGCCCTCAACGATCCCACCACCGCCGGCCTGGGCGATTCCGCCCGGGCGCTTACTTACGATTCCCCGGCGGAATAAGCTGCACCGCCTTGCACGGCGTGCAAGGTTCGCGCAAGTTAACATATTAGCCAACAAGTTAACTTAAAGTTAATTGGAAGTTAATTCAGAGTTATAGAAAAGCCCCAACTGTCCGGAACGCCCGAACGGTTGGGGCTTTTTGTTATTACCGCAGATAGATCTCCGCCGCATATATAAACTCCGCCGGAGTTGGCTGGTGGTCGACCGGATACCCAAAGATCTGCACCACGGCTTCCCTGTTGTGTGCCCAGATGTATTTGATCTCCCGTCGGATGGAGGAATCCACACCGGCAACAGATACCCCGGCACGCTCCGCGATTACTGCATATATCTGCTTGTGCAATCCGCGCCGCATCCCGCCGCTCTGCGCTACTAGGTCAATTCCCCAGGCAAGATACAAAAATCCCTGGGTGTGCACGTTGGCCCCCAGTGACAGTAAAAATGTTTGCGTGTTTTTCCGGTCCAGGACACGCACGCCACCGTTTTCCTCTGCCATTTTGCTGCTCACATCCCCTGCCTGGCTGTGTCCAGGCTTTTGATGGTTGCAATATAATCGCAGAGGAAAATTTTGTCAAATTTTGGGGAACCAAAAGTGAATTGGTTCAAATCTTGGTTCAAAGAAAAAGAATCAGCCTGCAGAATGGCTCTACAGGCTGATTTTTCTGGTCGGAGTGGCGGGATTTGAACCCACGGCTTCCTAGTCCCGAACCAGGCGCGCTACCAACTGCGCTACACCCCGAAAAAAACGGCAGCAGCCCGTTAAAACACGCTGCTGCCAATGGTTGGGGAAGAAGGATTCGAACCCTCACAAACAGAGTCAGAGTCTGTCGTGCTACCCTTACACAATTCCCCAGCGGTCTTTTGCGGCGCTCCGTTTCCAGAGTGCTTTATTATTATAGCTAAGCAGGATGGATTTGTCAACAAGAAAATGAAAGATTTTTTGAAAAAATTGCCGATACGATTTGGAGTCGCCTGAGGATAGAAACGGGCGTTCCGCGCATACTGAAAACGGGAGGTGAGATCCTCATGGCGTCGCATAAGCATTCCATTGAAAATAAGCTGCATCGAATGCAGACACAGACACATGCGCAAAATCTGAATGCGTTGCCGTCTGCCAGGCGGATGGCGCAGGCCCGGGCGGAGGGACAGCTTGCTCCGCAGGAGTACTACACGCAGAGGCAGCTGATCCATACGCCGCACCGTACGAAAGAAGCCCGCTCCACTGTGAACAGTCGGCTGAAAAGCAAAGAGGAGTTCCCGCAAGGATAATCGCAAAACGGCCTTCCGCCCGACAATGCTGCCGGACGGGAGGCCGTTTGTCGGTCTGCCTGTCCGCGACCCGCAAAAACCGGCAGAGGCCGGCTCAGACTGTGCCCCCGTGGGTAGAATAACCGCCGCCTTCTTGTTTTTTATGACAACCGCTATATTTCGTTGCCAAAAACAGTTGCAATCCGGCGGCGAATCTTTTATGATAAAAGGCAGACAAACTGAACAAGACAGGAAGGGTTTTGGGTATGGCAGAGTTTAAGTATGAGATCACCGAACGGATCGCGGTTTTGAGCACCAGCGCCAATGGCTGGGAACGTCAGCTGAATATGGTCAGCTGGAACGACCGGGAGCCTAAATACGATATTCGGGACTGGTCTCCGGACGGCAGCAAGATGGGTAAGGGGATCAGCCTGAGCCATGATGAAATGGCGATTCTCAAGGGGATCCTGGAGGATATGGAGCTGTAATGGGTTACCGGGAAGAGTTTATGGAGATCTTCTCCCAAAACATTGCCCGTCCCGGTGCAGACAAGCTGTTCGAATGGCTGGATACCACCGATTTCTACCGGGCGCCTGCCTCCACCCGTTTTCACGGCGCTTGCGAGAGCGGCCTGGTCATGCACAGCCTGAATGTGTATCGGGCGCTTATGGACCGGTTTTATACGGAGGAGGAGAGCAAAGAGAGCTTTGCGATCGTAGCCCTGCTGCACGATTTGTGCAAGGCGAATTATTACAAGGCTGGCACCCGCAACGTGAAAAACGAGTCGACCGGCCAGTGGGAGAAGGTACCCACCTATAATGTGGAGGATATGTTCCCTTACGGGCATGGGGAAAAAAGCGTTTATCTGATCGAGCGTTTTATGCGGCTTCGCCCGGCGGAGGCGGTGGCGATCCGCTGGCACATGGGCGGCTTTGATGACGCGGCCCGTGGCGGCTGCCGGGCCATCAGTGAGGCGTACGACAAGTACCCGCTGGCGGTCAAACTGCATATAGCCGATCTGCAGGCTACTTACCTGATGGAAAAAGGTACCGGCCGCCACTAAAATCAAATCACAGCGAAGAGCGGTCTGCCGTATGGCAGGCCGCTCGTTGTTTTTATACAGAAAATATCTGGCTTTATACAGCTGTGAGCAAGGAGGATTTGCACGGATACTTTGTGGCTTTTGAAGAAATGACCTAAAAATAGCAGGTATTTTGGCAATATGGCCAGCAAGGCTGTCCCGAAATCCGTGGTTGGCTGGACAAAATGATAAATCTATAAAAATACATTGACAATGAATAAATATCCATATATAATACAGACATACCCCAGACAAACCAAAAGGGAAAGAGGGACCCATTTATGAATCATAAAGCGCAGAACAAACAGTACAACAAGGTGGTGCTGGCCTATTCCGGCGGCCTGGACACATCCATCATCATCCCCTGGCTGAAGGAGAACTATGGCTGCGAGGTGGTGGCTGTGTCCGCCGACGTGGGGCAGGGGGACGAACTGGAGGGCCTGGAGGCCAAGGCGCTGGCCACCGGCGCTTCCAAGCTGTATGTGCTGGACCTGGTGGATGAGTTCGTGGAGGATTACATCGCCCCCACCGTTATGGCCGGGGCCAAGTATGAGGGCACCTACCTGCTGGGCACCAGCTTTGCCCGTCCGCTGATCGCCAAGAAACTGGTGGAGATCGCGCTGAAGGAAGGCGCGGACGCCATCTGCCACGGCTGCACTGGCAAGGGCAACGACCAGGTACGGTTTGAACTGGGTATCAAGGCGTTTGCCCCGGACATGCCCATTATCGCGCCTTGGCGTGAGTGGGATATCACCAGCCGGGATGAGGAGATCGACTACGCCGAGGCCCATCATATTCCGCTCAAGATCAGCAGGGAAACCAACTACTCCAAGGACAAGAATATCTGGCATCTGTCCCATGAGGGCCTGGATCTGGAGGATCCGGCCAATGAGCCGCAGTATACCAAGCCCGGTTTCCTGGAACTGGGGGTCGCCCCGGAACAGGCGCCCGACACCCCCGCCTATGTGACCATCCACTTCGAAAAGGGGATGCCCACCGCGCTGGACGGGGTGGAGATGAAGGCCGCCGATCTGCTGACCAAGCTGAACGAACTGGGCGGTGCCAACGGCGTGGGCATCATCGATATTGTGGAGAATCGTCTGGTGGGCATGAAGAGCCGCGGCGTCTACGAGACCCCCGGCGGCACCATCTGGTATGCGGCCCACGCCCAGCTGGAGATGCTCTGCCTGGATAAGGAGACCAGCCATTACAAGGCTCTGGTGGCCCAGAAATACGCCGACCTGGTCTACAACGGCCAGTGGTTCACTCCGCTGATGGAGGCGCTCAACGCCTTTGTCAAGTCCACCCAGGAAAAGGTCACCGGCGATGTGAAGGTCAAGCTGTATAAGGGTAACGTGCTGCCGGTGTCGGTCACCAGCCCCAACAGCCTGTACAGTGAAGACCTGGCCACCTTCGGCGAGGATGCCATCTACGATCAGGCCGACGCGGGCGGATTTATCAACCTGTTCGGCCTGCCCATCACCGTGAGCGCCAAGCTGGCGGGCAAGGGCAAGTAAACACCAGAGAAGGAGGGTGCTGCCCATGGCAGACGCATACGTGACCCGCCTGTGGGGCGGCCGCTTCCACGAGGACGAGGACGCGCTGATGCAGCGGTTCAACGGCAATGCTTGCGAAACGCTGTGGCTCATGGAACCGGACATTGAGGGGAGTCTGGCCCATGTGGCCATGCAGGTGCGGTGCGGCCTGCTCACCGAGGCGGAGGGCAAGACCCTGACCGAGGGCCTGGAGAGCATCCTGACCGACTGGCGCAGCGGTGCCATCACCTGCGGTCCGGAGTATGAGGACGTCCACACCTTTGTGGAACTGAACCTGATCCGCCGGGTAGGGGAGGTGGGCAAAAAGCTGCACGCCGCCCGCAGCCGCAACGATCAGGTCAACACCGACATGAAGCTGTACGTCAAGGCGCAGCTGCAGCGGGTGGCCGGTTTGATCGACAGCTTTTCCGACACCCTGAAACAGGTGGCGGAAAAGAACCCCTGGCCCATGCCCGGCTATACCCATCTGCAGCGGGCTCAGGTGGTGACCTTCAAGTATTACATGCTGGCCTACGCCGAGATGATGGCACGGGACAAGCAGCGGGTGCTCAACGCGCTGGACCTGCTGGACGAGAGTCCGTTGGGCTGCGGCGCGCTGGCCGGCACTACCCACAACATCGACCGGGCCTTCATGGCGGAGAAGCTGGGCTTCTCCCGCGGCCCCTGCAAGAATTTTCTGGACGGGGTGTCTGACCGGGACTATGTGCTGGAGTCCCTTGGCGCGTTTTCCATCCTGATGATGCACCTGTCCCGCCTGTCGGAAGAACTGGTGCTCTGGTCCAGCGCCGAGTTCGGCTTTATTACCCTGGACGACAAGTACACCACCGGCTCCAGCATTATGCCCCAGAAGAAGAACGCCGACGGGGCCGAGCTGGTGCGCGGCCAGACCGGCCGGGTGTACGGGCACCTGATGGCGTTGCTCTGCACCATGAAGGGGCTGCCGCTGGCCTACAATAAGGACATGCAGGAGGACAAACTGGCCTTCTACGACAGCCTGAACGTGGTCACTGCCTGTCTGCAGGTCACTGAACGGATGATCGCCACCCTGACCACCCACCCGGATGTGATGCGGGCGGCCATCAAAAAAGGGTTCATCAACGCCACCGAGGCCGCCGATTACCTGGTCCGCAAGGGGATGCCCTTCCGGGACGCCCACAGCGTGGTGGGGCAGCTGGTGCTCTACTGTGAGCAGCAGGGCAAGGCGCTGGAGGAATTGACGCTTGAGGAACTGAAGGCGGTCAGCCCGGCCTTTGAGGCGGATGTATATCCGGAACTGACCTGCGACGCCATCCTGCACCGGGGCATCAAGCGGGAGATGCTGTAACAAAACGCAAGACGCGACAAAAGAACCGCCGGCAGCCTGGCTGCCGGCGGTTCTTTTGTCGCGTCATTCGCCGGAGAGGTCAGCCGGCTCGCTCAGGGTCTGGCGCAAACGCTCCAGAATGTCCAGAAACTGACTGCATTCCTCTTCGGTAAGCTGGGCGCGGAATGCCGCGTCCATCTTTTCAAACCGGGAGGTCACCCGCTCGGCGGCCCGGCGGCCCGGTTCGGTCAAAGCCACCTTCTGGCAGCGCCGGCAGACCGGATCCTGGGTGCGGGTCACAAGCCCCGCCTCCACCAGCCTGTCCACGCTGCGGGATAGGGTGGAAGGATCGATGCCGCACTCTTCGCCCAGTTCCCGCTGGTTGCGCGCTCCGGTGCGCAAAAGGCATTCCAGCAGCCGGGGCTGCCCCTGCCCTAAAGGAATGTCCAGCTGCAAAAACTCCTTGCGCAGCGAACGCCGCCGCTCGTTTTCCAGGCGGGACACAGCCAGGCGCAGTTCGCGTGGTTCCATTGCGGTACCTCCTTGTGGTCAGGCCAGCTGAGACTGGCCGGTGTACAGCTGATAATAGCGCCCCTTCTGTTCCAGCAGAGCCTCATGGTCGCCCCGCTCGATCACCTGGCCCTGCTCCACCACCAGGATGGCGTCGGCGTTGCGCACCGTACTCAGCCGGTGGGCGATCACAAACACCGTTCGCCCTTCCATCAGACTGTCCAGCCCTTGTTCGATGAGCTTTTCGGTGCGGGTGTCGATGCTGCTGGTGGCCTCATCCAGGATAAAGACAGGGGGCTTTGCCACGGCGGCCCGGGCTATGGCCAGCAGCTGGCGCTGGCCCTGGCTCAGGTTGTCTCCGTCGCCGGACAGCATCGTGTCGTATCCGTTGGGAAGCCGCCGGATGAAGGAGTCCGCGTTGGCCAGCACCGCAGCCTGCCGCACATCCTCGTCGCTGGCGGAAAGCCGGCCATACCGGATGTTGTCCGCGATGGTGCCGGTGAACAGGTGGGTATCCTGCACCACCACCGACAGGCTGCGGCGCAGATCGTCCTTGCGGATGCGGCGCAGATCCAGCCCGTCGTAGGTGATGGCGCCGCTGTCGATCTCGTAGAACCGGGTGATCAGATTGATGATGGTGGTCTTGCCGGCTCCGGTACTGCCCACGAAGGCAATGGTCTCTCCCGGCCGGGCAAACAGGCTCACGTCCCGCAGGACCGGTTTGCCCGGCAGGTAACTGAAGGTCACATGGTCAAACCGCACATCTCCCTTCAGCGGCACAAGGCGGCTGCCGCCGTTTTCCTCGGGACATTTCCAGGCATAGTGGCCGGTGCGCTCCGGCACCTCGGTCAGGCTGCCATCCGCCTCGGGCCGCACCCGCACCAGGGTCACGTCTCCCTCGTCGATCTCCGGTTTTTCATCCATCAGGTTGAAGATCCGCTCCGCGCCGGAGAGGGCGCTGAGCAAAAAGTTGCCCTGCTGGGTCAGCTGGTTCAGCGGCATGGCACTCTGGCGCACCAGTACCAGATACGAGCTCAGGCTGCCCAGGTCGCTGTGGCCGGCCAGCACGAACAGCCCGCCCACACAGGCCGCCACCGCGTAGTTTACATAGGACAGGCTCACCACGGTGGGTACCATCATACCGGCATAGCGGGCGGCAGCGGTGCCGGCCTGTCGCAGGGATTCGTTCAGTTCGCAGAACCGGGCGAAATCCTGGGGTTCATGGTTGAAGACCTTCTCCACCTTCTGGCCGGCCACCATCTCCTCCACAAAACCGTTCAATTCACCCAGATGCTTCTGCTGCTGGGAGAAGTAGTGTTTGCTGCGCTTGCTGCTGTACAGGATAAAGGCGGTCATGGCCGCCAGAAAGGCGATCACGATCAGGGAGAGTTCCCAATTCAGCAGGATGAGCAGCGTGATGGTGCCGGTCACCATGCAAAAGCTTTGGATCAGCAGGGTGAAGCTGTTGTTCAGTGCCTCGGTCACGGTGTCCACATCGTTGGTGAAATGGCTCATCAGCTCGCCGTGGGTGTGGCTGTCAAAGTAGCGCAGCGGCAGGCTCTGGACGTGGGCAAACAGGTCCTGCCGGATCCGGGCCACCACCTGTTGCGCGGTGCGCACCATCAGCTGGTTGTAGCCGAAGGTGGCCAGCGCGCCCGCACCGTACATGACCGCCATGCCCAGAATGGCCCGGGCCAGCCCGGGCAGATCACCCGGAGCGATAAAGTTGTTGATGACCGGTTTGAGCAGGTAGGTGCCCATCAGATTGGCCAGACTGCTGGCCACCACCAGTACCGCCACCGCAGTCAGCGCCAGCCAGTGCATCCCCAGATAGGAGCACAGGCGGCGCAGCGTTTTTTTCAGATCCTTCGGCCGCTTGTAGCTGGTCGGTACACGCATCGCCATTACAAACCCGCTCCTTCCTGCTGCGAATAGTAGATCTCCTGATAGATATGGTTGTGCTCCAGCAGGCTCCAGTGATCGCCCACCTCATTGATCCGGCCGTTGTCCAGGATCACGATCTGGTCCGCGTTCAGCACCGAGGAGATGCGCTGGGCGATGATGATCTTGGTGGTATGGGGCAGGCAATGGGCCAGCCCCTCGCGAATTTTGGCCTCGGTAACCATGTCCACCGCGCTGGTGGAATCGTCCAGGATCAGCACTCTGGGCTTTTTCAAAATGGCCCGGGCAATGCACAGCCGTTGTTTCTGGCCGCCGCTCACATTCACGCCGCCCTGGCCCAGGTCGGTATCATAGCCGTTTTCCAGCCGGCCGATGAACTCATCCACGCAGGCGATATGGCAGGCCACCTCGATCTCGGCGTCGGTGGCGTCCGGCTTGCCCCAGCGCAGGTTTTCCCGCACCGTGCCGCTGAACAGGGTGTTCTTCTGCAATACCATAGCGATGGCGTCCCGCAGGTGGGCCAGGGGATACTCCCGTACCGGCCGGCCGTCCACCCGCACGACCCCCTCGGTGGCGTCGTACAGACGGGGGATCAGCTGTACCAGGGTGGATTTGGCCGACCCGGTACCGCCGATGATGCCCACGGTGGAGCCCGCCGGGATCTTCAGATTGATATCCCGCAGTACGTATTCCGCCGCACCCGCCTTGTACTGAAAGGAAACGTGGTCAAATTCGATCTCGCCCCGCTCCACCGTCACGTCCTTGGCATCGTCCTCGGTGATGTCCAGAGGCTCATCGATCACTTCGAAAATGCGCTGGCCGCTGGCAATGGCCCTTGTCAGCAGCAGGAACACGTTGGAGAACATCATCAGACTGTTGAGGACCTGCAGCACATAGCTGAGAAAACCGGTCAGCTTGCCCACCTGCATGCTCCCCCCGATGATCATGCCGCCGCCGATCCACAGGATGGCCAGTATGGTGCCGTACATCACCAGCTGCATAGCCGGCATGTTGAGCACCGCGATCCGCATGGCCTGACGGGACACCTGGCACAGATTGTCGTTCACCTGGCCAAATTTCTCGATCTCATACTCCCCGCGCACATAGGCTTTCACGATGCGCACGGCGGTCAGGTTTTCCTGCACAATCCGGTTGACCAGGTCGATGGCCCGCTGCATCCGGCTATAGAGCGGGCGCACCCGGCGAATGATCTGGAACAGCAGAAAGCCCAGTGCGGGCGCCGCCACCAGGAACACCAGCGCCAGCCGGGCGTTGATGAGAAAGGAGATGGTCAGCGCTGTGATCATCATGATCGGGCTGCGCACCGCCGGCCGCAGCCCGTTGATCACTGCGTTCTGGATGGTGGTCACATCGCTGGTCAGGCGGGTCACCAGGGATTCGGTCTGAAACCGGTCCCGATTGGCGAAGGAAAAACTTTGGATCTTGGCGTATTCCGCCTTTCGCACTTCGGCCGCCAGACCATGGCCGCACAAGGCCGAAAAACGGGCGCTGCCCACCCCCAAAAGCAGGGCAGCCACCGCGCACACGCACATCAGCGCCCCCTGCTGGAAGATGTAGGGCCGGTTTCCGGTGGCCACCCCCACGTCCACGATGTTCACCATGATCATGGGGATCACCAGCTCAAACACAGCTTCGGTGGCTACGCAGAGCACTGCCAGAACAGCCCACAGCCGATACTTGTGCAGATAGCCGGCAAAGCGGCGGATCAGCTGCATACACAATCACTCCTCTGCATCTACAATATTTGAATACGCAACTATTGTAGATGCAAATTGTTCCAATGTCAACTGCCGGAGCGCGGCAAAAGGCGGGGCGCGTTCCGAAAAATCGGAACGCGCCCCGCGCATCGTTTCCCTTATACTTCCACAACGCCCTCATAAACCAGTACCGCGTCGCCGGTGAGGGTCACGCCCTCGTCGGTGTAGCAGACGGTCACATCGCCGCCCCGCAGCTTGACGGTGACCGGTTCGCCCTTGGGGCAATAGCCGTTTTCCACCGCCGCCACCACCGCAGCGCAGGCGCCGGTACCGCAGGCGACCGTCTCCCCGTTGCCCCGCTCGAACACCCGCATTTTCAGAGTGTGGTCGTTCACCACCCGTACAAATTCGGTGTTCACCCGCTGGGGGAAGAGAGGCGCGTGTTCAAACTGCGGGCCCAGATCTTCCAGGTCCACCGCGTCCACCCGGGGGCAGAACACTACACAGTGGGGGTTGCCCATCGAGACGCAGGTGACCCGCCAGTCCTGCCCGGCGATCGTGACCGGCACATCCACCGCCGGGTCAGCAGTCAGGGTGCAGGGCAGGTCGGCGGGACGCAGGCTGGCTTTGCCCATCTCCACCCGGGCGCTGCTCACCTTGCCGCCCCGCAGATAGAGATGCAGATGCTTGACGCCGCTGGCGGTCTCCACCGTGATCTCCCCGCCGGTCACATAGCCCCGGTCATGGGCCAGTTTGGCCGCGCCCCGGATGCTGTTGCCGGCCATCTTTCCCTCACTGCCGTCCTGGTTGAAGATGCGCATCCGGATGTCCGCGACCTGCGAGCGCTCCAACAGCACCACCCCGTCGCCGCCGATGCCGTAATGCCGGTGGCACAGCCGTACCGCCAGGGATTCCGGGCAGGTGATGGCCCTATCGAAGTTCTCAAAGAAGATGTAGTCATCCCCGGTGCCCTGCAATTTCGCAAAGGGCAGGGTCTGCCGGGTGGTGCGCATGTGGTTCAGGTCCACCAGTTCGGTGTTCTGCTGGGTGAAGCGGCTGGCCAGGATGTCCGCCAGAGCCCCGGCGGTGTCCAGCGAGGTGAAGCAGGGGATGGACAGGGCCAGCGCGTGCCGGTGCAGGGTGATGTAATCGGCCACCGACTCGTCCTCCGCCGCGCCGGTGTAGACGACGGCCCCGATCTTGCCCTCGTCCAGCAGCCGCAAAATCTCGCCGCCTTCCCGCAAGGGCGGCACCCGCCGTACATCCACCCCCAGGGCTTCCACCGCGTCGGCGGTGTCCGGGGTGGCGTAGAGACGGATACCCAGATCGTCCAGTTTTTTGGCCACGGTCACGACCTCGTACAGATCGTGGCCGTCCACGCTCAGCAGCACCCCCGCGCCGCCCTCCAGCAGGGCGGGGCGCACGTCGATGCCCGCCGCGGCCAGCCCCTTGAACAGTGCCTCCCGCAGGTCTTTGCCGATGCCCAGCACCTCGCCGGTGCTCTTCATCTCCGGGCCCAGGTAGGCGTTCACGTCGTTGAGTTTTTCAAAGCTGAACACCGGCACCTTCACCGCCACATAGGGCGGGGCGGGCCAGAGCCCGTCGCCGTAGCCCAGCTCTTTCAGCGGGGTGCCGGTCATCACCCGCGCGGCCAGATCCACCATGGGCACGCCTGTCACCTTGCTGATGTAGGGAACCGTGCGGCTGGCCCGGGGATTCACCTCGATGACGTACAACTCGTTTTTCCAGATCAGGTACTGGATGTTCACCAGCCCCTTGGTGCCCAGGGCCAGCGCCAGCTTGCGGGAACAATCCACCACCTGGTCCATCATCATGTCGCTCAGGTTGTAGGGGGGATAAACGGCGATAGAGTCGCCCGAGTGCACCCCGGCCCGCTCGATGTGCTGCATCACGCCGGGGATCAGCACGTCGGTGCCGTCGCTGATCACGTCCACCTCCAGTTCGGTGCCGGGCATGTACTGGTCGATGAGTACCGGGTTCTCGATGCCGCCGGCCAGGATGCGCTGCATATAGCGGCGCACCTCCTCATCGCTGCGCACGATCCGCATATTCTGCCCGCCGATCACGTAGCTGGGGCGCAGCAGTACCGGATACTCCAGCTGGCGGGCGGCGTTCAGCGCCTCCTCCAGCGTCAGGGCGCTCAGGCCCCGGGGCCGCCGGATGCCGAATTTCTCCAGCAGCGCGTCGAACCGCTCGCGGTCCTCGGCGGTGTCGATGCCCTCGGCGCTGGTGCCCAGGATGGGGATGCGCTTTTCGTCCAGATACCGGGTCAGCCGGATGGCGGTCTGGCCGCCGAAGGCCACCACCACCCCCACCGGTTTCTCCACCGCGATGATGTCCATCACGTCCTCCGGGCACAGAGGCTCAAAGTAGAGCCGGTCGCCGGTATCATAGTCGGTGGAGACGGTCTCCGGATTGTTGTTTACGATCACCACGTCGTAGCCCAGTTCTTTCAGGGTCCAGACACAGTGTACCGAGGAGTAATCAAACTCGATGCCCTGCCCGATGCGGATGGGACCGCTTCCCAGTACCAGCACAGTGGGCCGGCCGCTGCGTGCGAAGCTGCGGGCTTCGCAGTGTACCCCCCAGCCGCTGTAGAAATAGGGGGTGCGGGCGGCAAACTCGGCGGCGCAGGTATCCACCATCTTGTAGATAGCCGGCAGGTGCTCCGGCAGCGCTCCGCCGCTCAAACGGGCCAGCGCCGCATCCGGATAGCCCAGTTCCTTGCCGGCCAGATACTCCTCCCGGTTCAGGACCTTGCCCGCGATGCTTGTCTCGTACGCCGCCAGGTGGGCCAGCCGGTGCAAAAACCACCGGTCAATGCGGGTGATGGCAAAAATTTCGTCCACCGATACCCCGGATTTGAGGGCCTCATACACCGTAAACAGCCGCCGATCGTCCATCCGGTGCAGCCGTTCGGTCACCGGGGCGTTGTCGGCAGGGGCGGCGTTCAGGGTGTCCAGCCCGATCTCCGCGCCCCGCACCGCCTTCATCAGAGCCATCTCAAAACTGGGCCCAATGGCCATTACCTCGCCGGTGGCCTTCATCTGGGTGCCCAGCTTGCGGCTGGCCCCGGCAAACTTGTCAAAGGGCCATTTGGGCATCTTGACCACCACATAGTCCAGCGCCGGTTCAAAGCAGGCGCAGGTCTCGCCGGTCACGTCGTTGGGGATCTCGTCCAGCGTGTAGCCCAGGGCAATGCGGGTGGTGATCTTGGCGATGGGGTACCCGGTGGCCTTGGAGGCCAGCGCCGAGGACCGGCTCACCCGGGGATTCACCTCGATCACCGCGTACTCAAAGCTGTCTGGATTCAGGGCGAACTGGCAGTTGCAGCCGCCCACGATGCCCAGCGCGCTGATGATGTTCAGCGAGGCTGAACGCAGCATCTGGTATTCCTTGTCCGAGAGGGTCAGCGCCGGGGCCACCACGATGGAGTCGCCGGTATGCACCCCCACCGGGTCAAAGTTCTCCATGCTGCATACGGCGATCACATTGCCCGCCGCGTCCCGCATGGTCTCAAACTCGATCTCTTTCCAGCCGTAGATATACCGCTCCACCAAAATCTGGGTGATGGGGGAGGCGTCCAGCCCGGTGTGGGCCACCGCCCGCAACTCCTCCGGCGTATAGGCCACCCCGCCGCCGGTGCCGCCCAGGGTGTAGGCGGGACGCACGATCACCGGGTAGCCGATCCGGTCAGCCACCGCCAGCGCCGCGTCCACCGTCTCGGCGATGTCGCTGGGGATCACCGGTTCCCCGATGGCGGCCATGGTCTCCTTGAACTTTTCCCGGTCCTCGGCCTTCTCGATGGCCTCCACGTTGCTGCCGATCAGCCGCACGCCCCGGCTTTCCAGAAAGCCCTCCCGGCCCAGCTGCATGGCGATGGTCAGACCGGTCTGGCCGCCCAGCCCCGCCAGCAGGCAGTCGGGTTTTTCTTTGTCGATAATGCGCTTGACCGTCTCGGCGGTGAGGGGCTCCAGATAAATTTCGTCCGCCAGCGCCTTGTCGGTCATGATGGTGGCCGGGTTGGAGTTCACCAGCACCACGTTCACGCCCGCCTCTTTCAGCACCCGGCAGGCCTGGGCCCCGGCGTAGTCGAACTCCGCCGCCTGCCCGATCACGATCGGGCCGGAGCCGATCATCAGCACCTTGCGGATGTTTGTATCAAGTGGCATCGTCGGCTCCTCCCTCCATCAATTGAATAAACCGGTCAAACAAAAATCCGGTGTCCCGGGGCCCGGCACAGGCCTCCGGGTGGAACTGTACGGTAAACGCCTGCTTGCCCGGATAGTCCAGTCCTTCGCAGGTGCCGTCGTTGGCGTTTACGAACCGGGGCCGCGCCCCGGGCACCGAGTCGGCCACCACCGCGTAGCCGTGGTTCTGGCTGGTGATGTAGGTGCGGCCGCCCAGCAGGTCCCGGGCGGGCTGGTTGGCGCCCCGGTGACCATATTTCAGCTTGACGGTGCGGCCGCCCGCCGCCAGCGCCAGCAGCTGATGCCCCAGGCAGATGCCAAAGATGGGCAGCTTGCCCAGTAGCTTGGACAATTCCGCGATGCAGCCGGCGTTCTCCGCCGGGTCGCCGGGCCCGTTGGAGAGCAGCAGCCCGTCCGCGCCCAGGGCAAGAACCTGTTCGGCGCTGGTGTCCGCCGGCAGTACCGTCACCCGGCAGCCTCGCTTTTGCAGTTCCCGGGCTATGTTCGCCTTGGCGCCGTAATCCAGCAGAGCTACATGATGCGTTTCTTTCCCTTCAGAGGGCAGGGCGTGGGGAGCGGCACAGGTCACCGAGGCCACCGCGCCCTCCACCCGGTAAGCCGCCACTGCCGCCAGATCGGCGGGCGGGACGGATGTGATGACCGCGTTGGTCACCCCATTCTCCCGGATGATGCGGGTCACCTCACGGGTGTCGATGCCGCAGATGCCCGGCACGCCCTTCGCTTTCAAAAAGGCGTCCAGATCGTACTGGCAGCGGAAGTTGGAGGGGGTGGGGCACCAGTGGCGCACCACATAGCCCTTTACCCGGCATTCGCCCTCAAAATCGGCCTCGATCACCCCGTAGTTGCCGATGAGGGGAAAGGTCTGCAGCACGATCTGCCCCGCATAGCTGGGGTCGGTCAGGGTCTCCAGGTAGCCGCACATGTTGGTGGTGAACACCAACTCGCCCACCGCGTCGCCCGCCGCGCCGAACCGCTGCCCCTCAAAGGCGGTGCCGTCCTGCAGCACCAGCCATGCTTTTTCCATTCCGGTCACCTCACTGTGCGTTTCCCAGGCACTTCACCAGCACCGCCTTCTGGGCGTGCAGGCGGTTTTCCGCCTGTTCAAAGATCTCGTCCGCGTGTTGCTCAAACACCTCGGCGGTGATCTCCTCTTCCCGGTGGGCGGGCAGACAGTGCAGAACCATTGCGTCGGGTTTCGCCGCCGCCATGTTGGCGGCGTTCACCTGGTAGGCGGCAAACACCTTGCGGCGCTCCTCCGCCTCGGCCTCCTGGCCCATGGAGGCCCACACGTCGGTGTACACCACGTCCGCGTCCTGCATGGCGGCTTGTACGTCGGGGGTACAGAGGAAAGAGCCCTTTTCCGTCGCCCACTGCATCAGGGCCGCGTCCGGCTCATGTCCGGCCGGGCAGGCCACCGATACCTGCATCCCCATGGTGATGCCGCCGGCGATCAGGCTGTTGGCCATGTTGTTCCCGTCGCCCACAAAGCAGAGTTTCTTGCCCGCCAGGGCGCCCTTGCGCTCCCGGATGGTCATCAGATCGGCCAGCACCTGGCAGGGATGGCAGTAGTCGGTGAGCCCGTTGATGATGGGGATGGAACCATATTTGGCCAGATCCTCCACCTCCTGCTGGGCAAAGGTGCGGATCATGATGCCGTCCAGATAGCGGCTCAGCACCCGGGCGGTGTCCTCCACCGGCTCGCCCCGGCCGATCTGCAGATCCCGGCTGCTGAGAAACAGCGCCGCGCCGCCCAGATCGTACATGCCCACCTCAAAAGATACCCGGGTGCGGGTGGAGGACTTGGAGAAGATCATGCCCAGGGTCTTGCCCTTGAGCAGATGATGTTCCACTCCGTTTTTCTTTTCGTATTTCAGCTGATCGGCAATATTCAGGATCTCGTTGATCTCCGCGGCGGACAGGTCCGCCAGTTTCAGCAGATGTTTCATTCTGCACACACCTCTTTCAGAATTTGTACCGCCTGCGTCAGCAGGTCCCGGGGGATGTTCAGCGGCGGCAGCAGCCGCACCTTGTTTTTGGCCCGCAGGGGCAGTATCCCCCGCTTCTGGCAGGCGGCCAGTACCTCGCCCGCGTCCTTTTCGGTCTCCACACCCAGCATCAGCCCGGCTCCGGTCACGCTTTTGATGCCCGGCACGCCCTCCAGCTGACCGCGCACCCAGTCGCCCTTGGCGGTCACCTCAGCCAGAAAGGCCTCGTCCAGCCGCTCCAGAATGGTCAGCGCGCCGGCGCAGCATACCGGGTTGCCCCCGAAGGTGCTGCCGTGGCTGCCCGGCGTCAGTACCCCGGCGGCCTTGCCGCCCAGGATGGCCGCGCCCAGCGGCAGCCCGCCGCCCAGACCCTTGGCGGTGGTCACCACGTCCGGATGCACGCCGCTGTGCATGTAGCCGAACAGCTTTCCGGTGCGGCCGTTTCCGGTCTGCACCTCGTCGGCCATGAGCAGCAGCCCCCGCTCGTTGGCCAGCTTTTCCAGCCCCTGGATAAAGGCCGGAGCCAGGGGGATGACCCCGCCCTCGCCCTGAATGGCCTCAAACAGGATGGCGCAGCAGGGGTTCGCGTCCAGTACCCGCTCTACATCGGCCAGATCGTCCGGCTCCGCGTAGACAAAGCCCGGGGTCAGGGGAAGAAAATCTTTGTGGAATACCTCCTGCCCGGTGGCCGCCAGGGTAGCCAGGGTGCGGCCGTGAAAACTGCCTTTCAGGGTCAGGATGGTGGTGTGGTCGGCGCCCAGATGTTCGGCCCCGTATTTTCGCGCCACCTTGATGGCGCACTCGTTGGTCTCCGCACCGGAGTTGCAGAAAAACACCTGCTGCATCCCGGTGCGTTCGCAGAGCAGCGCGGCCAGCCGGACGCAGGGCTCGGTATAGTACAGGTTGGAAGTGTGCTGCAGTTTGGCCGCCTGCTCACAGATTGCCTTCTGCCAAACCGCGTCGCAGGCGCCGAAGGCGTTCACCCCGATGCCGCTGCCCAGGTCGATGTATTTCTTGCCGTCCTCGCCGATAAGCACCGACCCCTTCCCGCCGGTGAGCACCACCGGGAACCGGGCATAGGTGGGGGCGATATAGGTCTGGTCCAGCTGTTTAATGTTGTCCATAGCTGCCTCCCTGGATGAACATGGTGCCGATGCCCTCGTCGGTAAGGGTCTCGATCAGGATGGCGTGGGGGATGCGCCCGTCGATGATGAACACCCGGTTCACCCCCCGGCGGATGGCCTCGATGCAGCAGTCCACCTTGGGGATCATCCCGCCGGAGATGATCCCCTCCCGCATGAGTTGGGGCGCTTCGCTCACCGTGATCTGGCTGATCAGGGTGGAGGGGTCGTCCTTATCCCGAAGAATGCCGCTGGTGTCGGTCATGGAGATCAGGCTCTCGGCCTTGAGGGCGGCCGCGATACGGGCAGCGGCGGTGTCCGCGTTGATGTTGTACACATTGCCCTCGGCGTCGCAGCCCACTGTGGAGATCACCGGGATATACCCCTTTTCCAGCACGTCCAGCACCGGTTCCACGTTGATCTGGGTGATCTCGCCCACATAGCCCAGTTCCGCCCGCAGCGGCTTTGCCTGGATCAGGTAGCCGTCCATGCCGCTCAGGCCGATGGCCTTGCCGCCCTTGCTCTGCAGCAGGCTTACCAGGCTTTTGTTGATCTTGCCGGCCAGCACCATCTGTACCAGTTCGGCGGTCTCCTTGTCGGTCACCCGCAGCCCGTCGATGAATTGGCTCTCCTTGCCCATCCGGCGCATCAGATCGCTAATCTCCGGGCCGCCGCCGTGCACCAGTACCACCTTCACCCCGATCAGGCTCAGCAGCACCAGATCCCCCATAACGGCCTGTTTCAGCTCCTCGTTGATCATGGCGTTTCCGCCGTACTTTACCACCAGGATCTTGCCGGTGTATTTCTGTATGTAGGGCAGGGCGTGGATCAGCACCTGCGCCCGCTGTGCGTTGCTCAATTCCATCTGTACAGCCTCCTCAGGTGCGGTAATCGCCGTTGATCTTTACATAGTCGTAGGTGAGATCGCAGCCCCAGGCGGTGCTTTCCGCCTCACCCGCATGCAGATCCACCTGAATTTCGATCTCATTTTTGAGCAGGATCTCCTTGGCGTATTCCTCGGAGAAGGGGATGCCCGCCCCGTCCTTACAGACGGCGGTGCGGCCCGCCTCGCTGGCGAAGGATACATCCACCTTCTGCACGTCCACCGTTGCGCCGCTGTAGCCGATGGCACAGAGCACCCGGCCCCAGTTGGCGTCCGCCCCGAACATGGCCGCCTTGACCAGAGAGGAGCAGATCACCGCCTTGGCCACAGTGCGGGCGGTGGCCAGGTCGGCCGCACCCCGCACCCGGCACTCCAGCAGGCGGGTAGCACCCTCGCCGTCGCCGGCCAGCATCCGGCAAAGCTGCATGGTCACGGTATTCAGCGCCTTTATAAAGACGGTAAAGTCCTGATTTTCCTCGGTCACGGGGGTGTTGCCCGCCAGGCCGTTTGCCAGGATCGCCACCATGTCATTGGTGGAGGTGTCGCCGTCCACGCTGACCATATTGAAGGTGCTCTGCACATCGGTGGACAGGGCCTTGTGCAGCATCTGGCTGCTGATGGCCGCATCGGTGGTCAGGAACACCAGCATGGTGGCCATGTTGGGATGGATCATGCCGCTGCCTTTGGCGATGCCGCCCAGATGGCAGGTCTTGCCGCCCAGGGTGAACTCCACCGCTACTTCCTTGGCGAGGGTGTCGGTGGTCATGATGGCCATGGCGGCGTGCAGGCTGTTGGCATAACTCAGATCCGCTACCAGCGGGGCCATACCTGCCGCGATAGGGGTCAGATCCAGCGGCTGCCCGATCACGCCGGTAGAAGCCACCACCACATCCTCGGGGGTGATGCCCAGCGGTCCGGCGGCCAGGCGACACATTTCCTCGGCGATCTGCGGCCCGTCCGCGTTGCAGGTGTTGGCATTGCCGCTGTTGCAGAGAATGGCCTGGGCCTTGCCATCGGCCAGATGCGCTTTGGTCACCAGCAGCGGCGCGCCTTTCACCAGATTGGTGGTGTAGACCGCCGCGGCGCTGGCGGGGCAGTCGCTGACGATCAGCGCCAGATCCCGCTTGGATTGATTTTTCCGGATGCCGCAGTGGATGCCAGCGGCCTTGAAGCCCTGTGCGGCGCAAACGCCGCCTGTGATCTGTTTCATGCTCATTTCCTCTTTGCTTTCTTATTTATATAGTAGAACACCGTTCTCTTATCCGAGGCGCAGCCCGGTCTGGGGCGCAAGGCCCAGCGCCAGGTTCATGCACTCCACTGCCGCGCCGCTGGCGCCCTTGCCCAGATTGTCATAACGGGCCATCAGCAGGATGCGGTCCTCGTTGCCGCCCACCGATACCTCCATCCGGTCCAGCCCGCTCAGCGCGGCGGCGGAAAAGAACCCTTCCTCGCCGGTCTCAGGCTGCCAGCAGACCACCGGTCCGGTGTAGAGAGAAGCGTACAGCTGCCGCACATCCTCAAGCGTTCCCCGCAGCTGGTTGCGGAACAGAGGCACGGTCACCGCCATGCCGCTGTAAAAGTCCGCCACTATGGGGCAGAAGACAGGGGCGTTTTTCAAGCCGGTCACCGCCTGCATCTCGGGCAGATGTTTGTGGGTCTGGCTCAAACCGTATTGACGGGGCGCGTCCAGCAATCTGCTTCGCTCCTGGGCCTCGTACTGGGCGATCATGGACTTGCCGCCACCGCTGTAGCCGGTCACCGAATGGCAGGTGAGAAGCGCGTCTTTGCCAAGCAATCCTGCCCGGATGAGCGGCTGCACCAGCGCGATAAAGCCGCTGGCGTGGCACCCGGGCACCGCGATCCGTTTGCCGGCCCGGACCTGCTCGGCGAAACCGGGCCCCAGTTCCGGAAATCCATAGACCCAGCCGGGCGCGGTGCGGTGGGCGGTAGAGGCGTCCAGGATCACCGCGTCGGTACCTTCCGCCAGAGCCACAGCCTCCCGAGCCGCCGCGTCCGGCAGGCAGAGAAAGGCAACGTCACACCCGTGCAGCGCTTCTCGCCGAGCCTGCGGGTCCTTGCGGGCCTCCTCCGGCAGTGCGAGCAATGTGATGTCGGTTCGCTCTGCCAGCCGCTGACGGATCTGCAGGCCGGTGGTGCCGGCGCTGCCGTCAATAAAAATTGTATACATATCGAAAATCCCCTCGCAATACGGGCAAACCAAACGGCTTACCGGTTGGATATATTTTATATCATAATGAATAAATATGCAATAGATTTGGTGCTAAAATCTACTTGGATCTTGGATTCCACAGAATAGATAAAGGATAACGCAGGAAATAACAGGTAGGTTAGGCATTTTCACAATTCAAAGATAATGAATAAATACACGAAGAAAAGACTTGGCCAAAACGACAGGGAAAAATATAGCAATTTTTTTTGAAAAAGGTGTTGACTTTTGCTTTGGCATCCCGTATAATAAACAACGTCGCCGATACGACGACAGAAAAAATGGCCCGGTAGTTCAGTTGGTTAGAACGCTAGCCTGTCACGCTAGAGGTCGTGAGTTCGAGCCTCATCCGGGTCGCCATACGCTGTTATAGCTCAGTCGGCAGAGCACATCCTTGGTAAGGATGAGGTCGTGCGTTCGAATCGCATTAACAGCTCCAGTGGATAGCCCCGCAAAACCGCTTAACAGCAGGTTTTGCGGGGCTTTTTGTTATTCATTCTCAATTATCAAAATCTGCCTTGAAAAGCCTGGAAAAGGCTCATAAACTAACAGATAAACTAACAAATCAAGCCTTCTTTTTCATCTCATCCCGCAAATATTCCAGGTTCAGGTCATCCGCGTACTTGTCCACGGCTACGTCATAGCGGCTGTATCCTGCGATCTTGGTCAAGGCCTCCGGCGCCACGCCGCCCTGGATGCTGTCCGCCACGAAAGTGTGGCGGGAACGGTGCGGGGTAAGCGCGTTTTTGCCGGTGGCATCCTGGTAGCGGATCCCCAGTTCCTCCAGTTTGGGATAGAACCGCCGGCGTCGGAAAGTATCGTCGCTCAGAGGGCGGCCCTGCTCCTCGATAAGGTAGGTCCCGGCCCGCTCATAGAAGTAGCGCACATAGGGCAGGATGCTGTCCAGGATGGGTACTACCCGGTTGCGGCCGGCCTCGGTCTTGCTGCCGCCGGTCAGGATCCGGCGCTCCAGGTCCACCGCCTGTTTCGGAAGGCGCAGAAGCTCGTTCAGCCGCATGCCGGTCCCCAGGTAGATCAGGATGATCTTCACGGTGGGATCATCATCATGCCGGCGCAGCAGTTCTTTCTCCTCCGGCGTGAAATTCCGCTTGGCGCGGGTGTGCTGCGTAGGCAGCACCAGCACACCGGACAGGTTCTCTTTGGTGATCTGCAAGCGGATCATCTCGTTGTACAGGTGCGAGACCAGCTGCTTGATCCGGTTTTTGCCGTCATATCCCAGCGGCTGCGGCGACTGGGCGGCCAGCGTCTCGTACCTTTTTCGCTCGGAGGGCTTCATCCGTGCCAGTTCGGCGGCTGTGCGGGCCTTGTAGCGCGTTTGAACGGTGGCGGCGTCCAGTATCTCCTGGTACTCGAAAACGCCCACCGAGAGTGCCCTGCGGCCTGCCAGGGGGGCCAGGCGCGGCCAGGCGGAGAGAAGCCCTTCCCGGCCTTTGTCCGACAGCTTGTTCCAGGCGGGGGAGCGGCGGAACGAGAGCCACACCTGCTCCAGGGTATATTTGCTCCGGTCGGCGGGCAGCTGGCCGGCGTTGAAGGTGTCCAGCGCCTCCACAGCCTCGCCGGAGCTGGCGTAGGTGCCCAGGATCGCCCCGCTGCTTGCGGCGGCTACCCAGGGCCTTGCCCGATTCCCGGCCAGCTGATAGACTGATCCGCTGCCCTTCGCCCGCCGGCGTCGCCGGCGCTGGGGCGGGGGAGAAGCGCCCAGGCGTTTACCACAGAAAAGGCAAAAGCCGGAACCGTCGGGGATCTCTTTGCGGCATCGGGGACAGAACATAAAAACACCTCCCAGGCGCACTTTGACAAGCCTGCCCGGAAGGTGGTATAATCTCGCTGTGAGGACGGGGTTATACCTTCGGGTAAGCCTGTTCTGCTGACGCCCTGCCGGTTGCCGCCGGCGGGGCGTTTTTATTGTATTCTATACATCATTCGGTAACGAGGTTGCAGCCCTTTAGAAGCACATTCAAAGTGCTTCCCTCGCAGGTGCCAGTGATGGTTACAACGTCGCCTTCCTTGAGGGTAGAGATTCCATCCAGATTATCTTTGGCGAAATAGCACTGAACAGAAATGATGGAGTATTCGTTATCATTCGTCAGGGTCACATAGGCATCGTCCAAAATATCCTTTCCGATGGACCCCACCGTTCCTGTCACTTTCAAAAGCTGTCCCTTATACTGATTGTCGGCAGAAACGGTGTTTTCATCGTAGGCCGCCAGCAGATCGGTTGCAGAGACTTCAATGTAAGAAGGGGTAGGCTCCGGAGTGGGTTCAGCAGAAGACGCAGAACTCGGAGTGTTCGGTGCGCTCTGGGGCGTGCTCTGGTCAGAAGAGTCAGAAGGTTCGCCAAAAATGGTTCCGAGCACTCCCAAAACTATGAAAATACCGATAACAATCAAGGCGATCTTACACATTTTTCCCAAAAGTGGAGGGATCGGATGCAATGGCCAAACTCTGGCGGTATTGTTCGGCGGGCGGGAAATCCACAAACTCCACCGTTTTATCAAAGTTGGCGCGCACCACGGCCTTGATCTCATCCAGAGTAACGCGGAAAAACTCCCGGCGCTGGTTGACAAAATTCAGCTTGCGGTCCGCAAAAGCGTTGTGCAGTGCGGCTTCCAGTTTGGGGGCATCGTCAGAGAAGATCATGGCGTGCACATCAAAATCGAAGGGGACAGAAGCGTCGCCCAGCTCATCAATCCGATCCATGGGATCAAGACGGCGGGTCATGCCGATTTTGTACACGTTCTCGCCGAAAGCGCCCACATTAGAAATGATGTACACATAACCGGCTCGCTGGTTGGCTTCACGATAGTCCACGTCTTTGAAGGCCTGGTCGATCTTCTGGAGCTGCTGCACCAGCTCATCGCGCTTTTGTTCAATATCCGCCCGGTCAATGTCTGAAGTTCCGGCGAGCTGGGCCTCGATTTTATGCAGGGCGTTCTGGTAATGTCGCTGCTCCTTCTCCAGCTTCTTGCGTTCCTCCTCAATTTCCTTGGCAAGTTTCGCTTCTTCGCGCAGGCGGGCTCGGGCATCTTTTTGCTCTTCTTTTTCCTGCTGCTTTTTCTGCTGATATTCAAATGCCAGATAGAGTTCTTCGATCTTCAAGCGATAGTAAGCTGGCGTGATGGTGATTCCCATCATGCGTCCCAATTTGGAAATAGCCTCCTGTGAACTGGTGATTCGTTTTTCACTTGCCTCCAGGTTACTGTAACGTACGTGTTCAACCACATCATCGCACTCAGCGTTAAATGCGCGCAGGAGCAGTTTCTTCATATCGGAGACCATTTTTCGGCCCTGGCTGACGCTGTTGTTTACAGTCCAGTTAGTGGAGCCGGTCACAGCTGTTTTGTTCTTGATCATCTCTTTTTGCTGAGCGCGGATCTCCAACAGGCGGGCGCGGTATTCGTCGGCGCGCATGAGATCGTAACGGGGCTTATAGACGCCGAAAGACTGCAAGGCGACAGCCTCGTCCGTCTCAACAAGCTGAGCCCGCAGGGAATCCAGTTTTTTCGCCTCAAGCTCTCGCTGAGCCGTAACGGCCGCCAGAGCCTTGCGGGCTTCTTCCAGTGCGCCCTGCAGGTCGGCCAGTTCCACCTGCTCGGGAGACAACTGCGCCCGCAGTCTTTCGATTTCCTTTTTTTCCTTCAGCCCAAACAGTGACATGGATACTACCGCCTTTCTTTTCGATTACCGTGCTTCAAGTTCGCTGATCACAACCGGTTCCTCGTCATAGAAATGATCAAGCCGAATATGTCGGAGCTCGTGTTCCGCAGCGGCACGCTGGGCATCGGGGCAGAGCGAATCGTTGACAAATACGATGAAGTCATCATCAGGCGCGGCAACAGCTACACCCCGAACAGAGCCTGGCAGGGCCAGGCGCCGGATGAATATGCAGTTCAAGTCAACATCACTTCCCCAGAGCGGCCTCAATGATGCGAACAGCTCTTTCCACGTCCTCTTTGGTAGCGTTTTTGGTCAGGCTGAACAACATACGCATTTCCGGTCGCGTTTTCAATATTTCCAGATACTCAGTGAGCTCCTCGTTTCCATTGACGAGGGGCTTTTCTTTTTGGTCATTGCCCAGTAAATAGTCCACTGAAACGCCAAAATAATCCGCAATCTTGGAAAGTGTTTCGGCGGAGAGCGATTGCTTTCGACCTTGCTTCAAGTCAGAGAGCGAGCCGCGGCTTGCACCGCTTTTACGGCATAATTCGGTGATCGTGATTTGCTGGCTTTTGCACAGAGCTTCGATCCTTGTGAACAATTCAGACATAATTGTGGCTCCAATCTTGTGAATGTTGCCAAAATTACGCAAAAGCGGAATTATCCATTGATTTTTACGCGAAAGCATAATATACTGGTGACATACCGCAAAGGCGCAATTGCGATGGATGGCACCTTCAATATATTACACCTATGCGTAATTGTCAATAGAAAGGAGTAAGAAAATGGGCGAAAAAAAGCCGCTTTGTGAATTCGGCCAAAAGATCGAGATTCAGCTTGTCAAAATCAACCGCACCAACGCCTGGCTGATTGACCAGGTGGCCAAGGACACTGGCAAGTACTTCGACCGGAGTTATCTGCACAAGATCAAGACCGGGGAAGCGTCTACCCCCGGTATCATGGCAAGTATCCGCCGTATTCTGGGCATCGCAGAGTAATGTGAACAAGACGGAAAGAGCCCGCGCAAGGCGGGCGGAAAGGAGAGTGACCCGCATGGAATGGCCGACCATGACCCTGCACGAGTGCTGCGAAGCCCTGCGGGCAAACCAGATCCCCATAAGTGAAAACCTGTTGGGGCAGATGATCCTGGAAGAGAAGCTGCCCTTTGCTGTGGGGACGCAAGCGGGGGATTCGACCCGCAGTAAATTCCTGATCTTCCGCGGCGCCTTTTATCGCTGGCTGGATGACATGCTGGCCAGACAGGCGATTCGAATTTGAGAGAAAGGAGAGGATGGAATGCGATGGTACCACCACGCGCTGGGCGTGGCGATCTGCACGGCGCTGATCCTGGTGTTTGGCGCGGGCCTGTGGTTCTGGCTGCAGGTCATTCGGCTGGCCCTGTATGGGGCTTTGTAACAGAAAGAAAGGAGAAGCAGTATGTCCCTGGAAAAAAAGAAGCTGGACCGTCTGTACGGTCTGATGCAGCGCCTGGAGCGGGCCGGAAACGACGAAGCAGCTGCGGACCTTCGGTGGGCGATCCACACGATGGAAACCGCCCTCGGCATCACGATCGGAGAGGAGGCCGAGGACGAATGACCGGCAAAAAGAATGCCGCCCCGGTGCTGGAACACCGTGACGGCAGGGGTGATGGTAAGATTGGACGTCCTACCGCCCCCATTGTACACCAGGCCACGGCGGCCTGCAAGACCTACCTGCTGCGCTGTGGCGCTATCCTGGCCGCGATGGCGTCAGTCTGGTGGCTCTGCGCCATCATTGAGGGCACCGCCGGCGGCGTGACTGGCCCGCTGGTGCTGTCGGGCGTGTGCGCCTGGCTGGCCCGGGCTCTGGCCCGGGCGGCGGAAAGGGGGTACATCGATGGCGAAGATTGATTTTGCGGCACACCGAAAGAAAATCGCAGAAGCGATGAAGAGCAGGAACGTGGAAGCGGCTGCAGAGGTGTGCATTGACCT
>CASFJO010000039.1 GCA_949295035.1 uncultured Gemmiger sp. | reverse complement strand
TCGCTATTCCTTTCCACTGGGTTGTTGGCACTTTCCAGTGTACAGGATTTAGAAGAGCGTCGGTAGTGGCTTTATCTTTTCCGACTAAATTTGGTTGCGAATGCCCGACACTTGAAGGTTAGTTTCGCCCGACTCGAATACAAAATGTATTTTTGAAATCAGAATACATTTTTGCGTTCCCGTTTAGATTTGTACAAACAGCCCAAAATAACAACAAAAAACCCCCGCACATTGCCCAATTGGGAATGTACGGGGGTTTTGGCGATTAGATATAAACCTCCACGGTCAAATCATGCCATTTTGACGGTTTTATGCCGTATCCATGGGATTTATAGAAGGTTTGCGCTTCATCAAATCCAATGGTGAATGACAGAACTCTTACTTGCGGGGGTTCTTGATAGCAGCCTGTGCGGCAGCCAGACGGGCGATGGGCACACGGAAGGGAGAGCAGGACACGTAGTCCAGGCCCACCTTGTGGCAAAACTCCACGCTCGTGGGGTCGCCGCCGTGCTCGCCGCAGATGCCCAGGCCCAGGTCGGGACGGGTCTGGCGGCCCAGCTTCGCAGCCATCTCCACCAGCTTGCCTACGCCCTTCTGGTCCAGGTGGGCGAACGGATCGCTCTCGTAGACCTTGTTGTCGTAGTAGTAGCTCAGGAACTTGCCCGCGTCGTCACGGCTGAAGCCGAAGGTCATCTGGGTCAGATCGTTGGTGCCGAAGCTGAAGAACTCGGCCTCCTTGGCGATCTCGTCGGCGGTCAGGGCCGCGCGCGGGATCTCGATCATGGTGCCCACTTCGTACTTCATGTCGATGCCGGCGTCGGCGATCAGCTTATCGGCGGTGGCCACGACCACGTCCTTGACGAACTTCAGCTCCTTGACCTCGCCGACCAGCGGGATCATGATGTGGGGAACGATCTTCAGGCCGGTCTCCTTGGAGACGCTGATGGCCGCGTTGATGACAGCGGTGGTCTGCATCTCGGCGATCTCCGGGTAGGACACGGCCAGGCGGCAGCCACGGTGGCCCATCATCGGGTTGAACTCATGCAGGCTGTCGATGACGTTGTGCAGCTCTTCCACGCTGATGCCCAGATCCTGCGCCAGGTCCACGATCTCCTCTTCCTTGGTGGGCAGGAACTCGTGCAGCGGCGGATCCAGGTAACGCACGGTCATCGGGCGCTCGCCCATGACCTTGTACATGGCCTCAAAGTCACCCTGCTGATAGGGCAGGATCTTGGCCAGAGCCTTCTTGCGGTCCTCCACGGTCTTGGCCACGATCATCTCGCGCATGGCCTTGATGCGGTCGGCCTCGAAGAACATGTGCTCGGTGCGGCACAGACCGATGCCCTCGGCGCCGAAATCCACGCCCTGCTTGGCGTCGCGCGGGTTGTCGGCGTTGGTAAAGACCTTCAGCTGACGGGCAGCGTCGGCCCAGCCCATGAAGCGGCCGAAGTCGCCGCTGATGGAGGCGTCCACGGTGGGGATGGCCTGGCCGTAGATGTTGCCAGTGGAGCCGTCAATGCTGATCCAGTCGCCCCGCTTGTAGGTCTTGCCGGCCAGGGTGAACTGCTGCTTGTCGTAGTCCACCACGATGTCGCCGCAGCCGGACACGCAGCAGGTGCCCATGCCGCGGGCCACCACGGCGGCGTGGCTGGTCATACCGCCGCGCACGGTCAGGATGCCCTGCGCCACGGCCATGCCCTCGATATCCTCGGGGCTGGTCTCCAGACGGACCAGAACAACCTTGGGCATGGAGCCGTTCTCCACGCACTCTTTGGCGTCCTCGGCGGAGAACACCACCTGGCCGCAGGCAGCGCCCGGGCTGGCGGCCAGGCCCTTGCCGATGACCTCGGCGGCCTTCAGGGCGGCGGCGTCAAACTGGGGATGCAGCAGGCTGTCCAGCTGCTTGGGCTCCACGCGCAGCACGGCTTCCTTCTCGTCGATCATGCCCTCGTCCACCAGGTCGACGGCGATCTTCAGGGCGGCGGCGGCGGTGCGCTTGCCGTTACGGGTCTGCAGCATGTAGAGCTTGCCATCCTCGATGGTGAACTCCATGTCCTGCATATCCTTGTAGTGGTTCTCCAGCTTGGTGGCGATCTCCACGAACTGGTCATACACCGCGGGCATCTGCTCCTTCAGGTGAGAGATGGGGAACGGGGTGCGGATACCGGCCACCACGTCCTCGCCCTGGGCGTTGATCAGATACTCGCCGAACAGGGCCTTCTCGCCGGTGGCGGGGTTGCGGGTAAAGGCAACGCCGGTGCCGCTGGTCTCGCCGCTGTTGCCGAACACCATGGCCTGCACGTTGACGGCGGTGCCCCAGTCGTAGGGGATCTCGTTCATGCGGCGGTAGACGTTGGCGCGGGGGTTGTCCCAGCTGCGGAACACGGCCTTGACGGCCTCGATCAGCTGGACCTTCGGGTCAGAGGGGAAGTCGCTGCCCATCTTGGCCTTGTACAGGTCCTTGAACTTCACGACCAGGGCCTTCATGTCGTCGGCGTCCAGCTCGGTGTCCAGCTTGACGCCCTTGGCTTCCTTCATCTCGTCGATGATCTTCTCAAAATCGCTCTTGCTCAGCTCCATGACCACGTCGCTGAACATCTGAACGAAACGGCGGTAGCTGTCGTAGGCGAAGCGGGGGTTGCCGGTCTTGGCGGCCAGGCCCTCGACCACCTGGTCGTTCAGGCCCAGGTTCAGGATGGTGTCCATCATACCGGGCATGGAAGCGCGGGCGCCGGAACGCACCGACACCAGCAGGGGGTTAGCCACGTCGCCGAACTTCTTGCCGGTGATCTGCTCCATCTTGCCGATGTACTCGTAAATGTCGGCCATGATCTCGTCGTTGATCTGGCGGCCGTCGTTGTAATACTGGGTGCAGGCTTCGGTGCTGATGGTGAAGCCCTGAGGCACAGGCATGCCCGCGTTGGTCATCTCGGCCAGGTTCGCGCCCTTGCCGCCAAGGATCTCACGCATGTCCTTGTTGCCTTCGCTGAACAGATAAAGATACTTCTTCTTGCTCAAATTTCTCTACCTCCAAATGTTGGTTTTGCATCCCGCGCACAGCACGCGGCCTACCAGACAGACCTAATGAATGCGCAAATATTATACCAGAGAAGCAGACGGAATACCAGAGTTTTTTGCCGCTTTGCGCACTTTTTTTGCTCAAAAATACGTTTGCGCCGTCAAATTGCGCTTGCAAACGCGGCAAAACGCGGTAAACTTAAACTGGGTGAATTTTTCGCCCTATCCCATCAAGGAGGCGCATACTATGCAGACAGACGCCGCCGCGGCCTTCGCCGCCGCCCAAGCGCAGTATAAACAGTGCTTTGAAAAGCACCTGGCAAACGGGGTGCAGTTTGTGTCCGACCAGGTCTGGATCGATCCGGAGGTGGTCATCGCCCCCGGCGCCACCATCCTGCCCGGCTGTATTCTGCGGGGCCGCACCACCATCGGCGCGGGCTGCGTGGTGGGCCCCAACAGCCTGCTCGAAAACACCGAGCTGGGCGCGGGCAGCACCTTCAACGCCAGCCAGGCCTACGACAGCCGGCTGGGGGAGAACAACAAGATCGGCCCCTACACCCACATCCGGCCCGACACCGTGACCGGCCCGGGCGTGCATCTGGGCGCCTATGTGGAGACCAAGAACTCTCGGATCGGCCAGGGCACCACCGTGAGCCATTTGACCTACATCGGCGATTCCGACGTGGGCGAGTACTGCAACTTCGGCTGCGGCACCGTGACCAGCAACTATGACGGGGAGGCCAAGCACCGCTGCCGGATCGGGGATTTTGTGTTCCTGGGCTGCAACACCAACCTGATTGCCCCGGTGACGGTGGGGGACGGGGCCTACACCGCCGCCGGCAGCACCATCACCGGCGAGGTGCCCGCCGGGGCGCTGGCCATCGCCCGCAGCCGCCAGACCAACAAGGACGGCTGGGCCGAGAAAAAACTGGGCGCCTACATCGCCAAAAAGAAAAAGCTCAAGGCGCAGCAGACAAAATGATCCGCGCTTTCCGCGCGCAGCAGGCTGACCCGGCAGGGGGACCCTCCGCCGGGCCGGCCCCTTTGTGTCTGCCCGCGAAAGGCTGAACCGATAAGGAGATAGACACAGCATGTTGTTTCGATCCAATGCGTCCGGCGGGGCCGAATGGCTCATCGCCGGGCTGGGCAATCCCGGCCCGAAATACGACGGTACCCGCCACAACGCGGGCTTCATGGCGCTGGACTACCTGGCCGGCGAATGGGGCGCGCGGGTAACCCGCGCCAAGTTCGAGGGCCTGTACGACACCGTGACGGTGGACGGGCGCAAGGCGGCGCTGCTCAAGCCCCAGACCTTCATGAACCTGTCCGGCCACAGCGTGGGGGCCCTGGCCGACTTTTTCAAGATCCCGCCCCAGCGGGTGATCGTGCTCTGCGACGACGTGACCCAGGCCCCCGGCAAGCTGCGCATCCGGCCCTCCGGCTCGGCGGGCGGGCACAACGGGCTCAAGGACATCATCGCCTGCCTGGGCAGCCAGGAGTTTCCCCGGGTGCGCATCGGCGTGGGGGAAAAGCCCCATCCCGACTACGACCTGGCCGACTGGGTGCTGGGCCGCTTTTCCGCCGAGGACCGCAAGGCCCTGGAGAGCCGCTTTGCCGACATCGGGGACGCGGTGCGGCTGATCCTGGACGGCCGGCTGGGCGAGGCCCAGAACCGCTACAACCGATGACTTGCCATACAGGAGACGCGCCATGCTGCAAGACGTATTGAAACGCACATCGGAATACACCCGTCTGCGGGCGGCGCTGGACGCCCCCGGCGCGGCGGCGCTGTTCGGCCTGCCCCCCGCCGGGCGGGCCCAGATGCTGGCGCTGCTGGTGCGGGATGCCGGCCGGCCGGTCTGCGTGGTGACCCCCGGCGAAGCGGAGGCCACCCGCTTTGCCTCCGACCTGGAGGCGCTGGGGCTGGCGGCGGCGGTATTCCCCGCCCGGGACCTGCTGCTGCGCCCGCTGGAGGGCGCGGGGCGGGAATACGAATACCGCCGTCTGGCGGTGCTGGGCAGCCTGGCGGGCGGGCGGCTGGACGCCGTATGCGTGCCCGCCGAGGGGCTGCTGCAGTACACTGTGCCCAAGGCGGAGTTCTGCGCCAACACCCTGACCCTGCGCCCGGGGCAGACCATCCCGCCCCGGGAACTGGCCACCCGGCTGCTGGACGCGGGCTACCACCGGCGCGACCGGGTGGACGGCCCGGGCCAGTTCAGCGTGCGGGGCGGCATCCTGGACGTCTACGCGCCGGACATGCCCGCCCCCGCCCGCATCGAGTTCTGGGGGGATGAGATCGACACCCTGAACAGCTTTGATCTGATGACCCAGCGCCGGGAGGAGTCTCTGGAAAAGGCGTACATCTCCCCGGCGCGGGAGGTGCTGTTCGGGGACGCGGGGCAGACCGCCGCGGCGCTGCGCAGCTATGCCGCCGCCGCCCGGGGCCCCAAACGCACCGCGCTGGAGCGGGCGATGGAAGAGGACCTGACCCAGCTGGACGCGGGGGTCATGCCGGAGGCGCTGGACAAGTATTTCCGGGTGCGGTATCCCGAGCCCGCCACCCTGCTGGACTATTTTGAGGGCGGAGTTCTGGTGCTGGAAGAGCCCGGCGCCATCCGGGAGGCCCAGCGCGCCACCCGCTTCCGCCGCAATGAAGAACTGGAGAGCCTGCTCAAGGACGGGGTGCTCTGCCCCGGGCTGGACGGGCTGTACGAGGATATGCCCTATCTGCAGCAGGCGGCGGAGCGGATGCCCGCGCTGCTGTGTGAGAACTTTGCCCGCACCCTGCCGGAGTTCCCGCTGAAAGAGGTGGTGAACGCCGCCGGCCACGCCCTGCCCCCCTGGAACGGGGAGGTGGCGGGGCTGGTGAGCGAACTGGAACCGCTGAAAGCCCAGGGCTACAGCGTGACGGTGCTGGCGGGCACCCCCCGCGCGGCCGAGGCCCTGGCCAAGGACCTGCGCCAGCGGGGTTTCGCCGCCTCCACCGCCGCCGACCTGCTGCCCGCCCCGGGGGCGGTGCAGGTGCTGACGGGGCATCTGTCCGGCGGGGCTCAGTTTCCTTTTGCCAAATACGCGGTATTTACCGGGCGGCGGCAGGCCACGGCGGCCGCCCGCAAGGCAAGGCCCAAAAACAAGGACGCCCTTTCCAGCCTGACCGACATCAAGCCCGGGGATTATGTGGTGCACCAGAACCACGGCGTGGGCCTGTATCTGGGCATTCAGCGGCTGGATCTGCAGGGGGTGGTCAAGGACTACCTGAAACTGGCCTACGACAAGGGGGATACCCTGTACGTGCCGGTGACCCAGCTGGATCTGCTGAGCCGGTACACCGCCCCCGGGGACGAGGGTTCGGTGAAGCTGGCCAAGCTGGGCGGCACCGAGTGGACCCGCACCCGCCGCAAGGTAAAAAAGGCCACCCAGGAGATGGCCCGGGAACTGATCGAACTGTACGCCCGCCGCCAGCAGGCCAAGGGCAACGCCTTCCCGCCGGACGGGGAGTGGCAGCGGGACTTTGAGACCCGCTTTGCCTACGACGAGACCGACGATCAGCTCACCGCCGCCGCCGAGATCAAGCGGGATATGGAAAAGCCCTGCCCCATGGACCGGCTGCTCTGCGGCGACGTGGGGGTGGGCAAGACCGAGGTGGCCATCCGGGCGGCCTTCAAGTGCGTGATGGGGGGCAAGCAGTGCGCCATTCTGGCCCCCACCACCATCCTGGCCTGGCAGCACTACAACACCCTGCTCACCCGGATGGAGTCCTTTCCCATCCGGCTGGGGCTGCTCAGCCGGTTCCGCACCGCCCAGCAGCAGAAGCAGACCCTGGAGGGGCTGCGCACCGGGGTGGTGGACATCGTGGTGGGCACCCACCGGCTGCTGAGCAACGACGTGCAGTTCCGGGACCTGGGGCTGGTGATCATCGACGAGGAGCAGCGGTTCGGGGTCAAGCACAAGGAGAAGCTGAAATCCGCCTTTCTGGGGGTGGATATGCTCACCCTGTCGGCCACCCCCATCCCCCGCACCCTGAACATGGCCATGAGCGGCATCCGGGATATGTCCACCATCGAGCAGCCCCCGGTGGAACGCCAGCCCATTGAGACCTATGTGCTGGAATACGACGAGGGCATCCTGGCGGAGGCCATCAAAAAGGAACTGGCCCGGGGCGGCCAGGTGTACTACCTGCACAACCGGGTGGAGACGCTGGACGCCTGCGCGGCCCATGTGGCCCGGATGGCCCCGGAGGCCCGCATCGGCATCGCCCACGGCAAGATGACCGAGGCGGAACTGAGCCGGGTGTGGCAGCAGCTGCTGGACGACGAGATCGACATTCTGGTCTGCACCACCCTGATCGAGACCGGTGTGGACGTGCGCAACTGCAACACCCTGATCATCGAGGACGCCGACCGGCTGGGCCTGGCCCAGCTGTACCAGATCCGGGGGCGGGTGGGCCGGTCCGGCCGCAAAGCCTACGCCTACTTCACCTTCCGGCGGGACAAGGTACTCACCGACGTGGCGGCCAAACGCCTGTCGGCCATCCGGGAGTTCACCAGCTTCGGCTCGGGCTTCCGCATCGCCATGCGGGACCTGCAGATCCGGGGCGCGGGCAGCCTCTTGGGCCAGAGCCAGCACGGTCACATGGAGGCGGTTGGCTACGATCTCTATATGAAGATGCTCAGCCAGGCCATCGCCCTGGAAAAAGGGGAAGTCCCGGCGCCGGACAAGTCCGACTGCCTGATCGACATCACGGTGGACGCCTATATCCCGGAACAGTATATTCCCGACGCGGCGGGCCGCATCGAGGCCTACAAGCGGATCGCCGCCATCCGGGACGCGGAGGACGCCGCCGACGTGCTGGACGAACTGATCGACCGGTACGGCGATGTGCCGCCCAGCGTCTCCGGCCTGGTGGACATTTCGCTGATCCGCATCACCGCCGCGGCGGCGGGCATCTACGAGATCGGCCAGAAAAAGGACCAGCTGATCCTCTACTCCGACGCGCTGCGGGCCGACCGGCTGCGCCCGGTGCTGGCCAGGCTGGGCGGCCGGGTGACCCTGAACGCCGCCCACAAACCCTATCTGGCGGTGCGGGTGGCCCCGGGCGAAAAGCCCCTGGATCTTTTGCGCATGACCCTGGAGTGCCTGGGCGAGGCCGCCGCGCCGCCGCCCCCTGCCTGCTGAGCCCTTTTGGTTGCAAAACCGGGGCGCAGCGGCTATAATAGTGCTGTTACAAGACCCGGCCCGGTGTTGCGGGCCGTTGATACGAAGGAGCAACCGTTTTGAAAAAACTGACCAAGATCCTGGCGCTGGGCCTGGCAGCGGCGCTGCTGGCCGGCTGCGCCATCAAGACCCCCGCCACCGTGGGCACGGTGGGCGGCACCACCATCCCCGCCGGCGTTTATCTGCTGGCCCAGTACGAGGCTTTTGTGCAGGCCCAGGCCCTGGCCACCGCCACCGATGTGAAGGAGGTGCTGGACGCCACCTTCACCGATGAGGAGGGCAACGAGACCACCGGCGCGGACTATGTCGCCGCCAAGACCCTGGACGGGGTGTACCGCTACGCCGCCGCCGAACAGAAGTACGCGGAGATGGGCGGCGAGCTGACCGAGAGCGACCTGGCCCTGATCACCGAGCAGGCGGACACCCAGTGGGAGAGCATGCAGGACACCTACACCGCCAACGGCATCGGCCGGCAGAGCCTGCAGCTGTGGGCGGAAAACAGCTACAAGCAGGAGGCCCTGCTGGATATGCTCTACGGCCGGGAGGGCACCGAGCCGGTGTCCGACGGGGAGCTGACCGCCTACGCGGAGGAGAACTTCTTCCGGTTCAGCTATCTGCTGCTGCCCTATTTTGACATGAACACCTTCTCCACCCTGGACGAGGACCAGCAGGCCCAGGTGTGGGAGATGGCCCAGGAGGCCGCCGGAAAGGCCGCTTCCGCCGATGACCTGCAGGCCCTGGCCGAGGAGTACCTGCCCCAGGTGGGCGAGCTGCTGGGCAACGGCATGGGGGCGGATTCCGCCGCCAACTATCTGGTGAGCGGCGCGCTGGTGAACTACGACACCCTGACCAGCTACCTGGGCGAGGACGCCGCCCAGCAGCTCAGGACCATGGCCGACGGCGAGGTGCGGGCGCTGGAGAGCACCGGCTACAACTACGGCGCGGTGATCGTGGTGAAGGAGGCGCTGTTTGACGCCACCACCACCCTGGACAGCCTGCGTGCCGACGCGCTGTGGGGCCTGAAATACGACGCGCTGCAGCAGCAGCTGGCCGACGAGGGCGCCGCCGAAGCTGCCCTGGACCAGAGCGCCATGAATACCTACAGCCCCCGCAAGATCAAGGGGTAAACGCCGATCCGGACCCCCGCGGGGCCCGGCTCTTTGTTGTTTTGCGACCGACCGGAGGAGGAAAGCGGTATGCTGATCCGTTGCGAAAGCTGCGGCAAAATGTTCGACTATGACAGGCAGGACGGCCAGTGCCCCGCCTGCGGGGCCTTTGCGGCACGGCCCGCGGCAACCGCGGCCCCGGCG
>CASFJO010000038.1 GCA_949295035.1 uncultured Gemmiger sp. | reverse complement strand
GCCTTTATCCATGAGGCCAACACCGAGGTGCGCAAAAAGGAGCTGTTCTCCAAGGTCCGCACCGGCCAGGTGCGCGTCCTGCTGGGCAGCACGGCCAAGATGGGTGCAGGCACCAACGTGCAGGATCGCCTGGTGGCGCTGCATGACCTGGACTGCCCGTGGCGGCCCGGCGACCTGGCCCAGCGAAAGGGCCGCATTGAGCGCCAAGGCAACCAGAACGAGACTGTCCATGTGTACCGCTATGTCACTGAGGGGACGTTTGACGCCTACCTCTGGCAGACGGTGGAAAACAAACAGAAATTCATCAGCCAGATTATGACCTCCAAATCGCCGGTGCGAAGCTGCGACGATGTGGACGAAACCGCGCTGTCCTTTGCCGAGATCAAGGCGCTGTGCGCCGGGGACCCGCGCATCAAGGAACGCATGGACCTGGATGTGGACGTGGCGCGGTTAAAGCTGATGAAGGCCGACCACCAGAGCAAGCAGTACCGCCTGGAGGACCAGCTGCTCAAAACCTTCCCGGAGGAGATCGAGAAAAACAAGGGCTTTATCGCCGGGCTGGAAGCGGATATGGCGACCCTGGCCGCTCATCCTCACCCGGAGGACGGCTTTGCCGGGATGGAAGTCCGTGGCGACACCCTCACCGACAAGGAGAACGCCGGTGCGGCGCTGCTGGACGCCTGCAAGGAGGTCAAAGGGGCCGACCCGGTGCCGGTGGGCAGTTACCGGGGCTTCACTATGTCGGTGTCGTTTGACGCTTTCCGGCAGGAGTATATGCTCCTGCTGAAAGGCCAGATGACCCACCGGGCGACGCTGGGCACAGACCCCCGTGGAAATCTAACCCGTATCGACAATGCGCTCAGTCAGATGCCCCAGCGGCTGGAAGCGGTGAAGAACCAGCTGGACAATCTCTACCAGCAGCAGGCCGCCGCCAAGGCAGAGGTGGGCAAGCCCTTCCCACAGGAGCAGGAGCTGCGGGACAAATCCGCCCGGCTGGCCGAGTTGGATGTGCTGCTGAATATTGACGGCCATAAGCGCCCCGCACCGGAGACGGTGGTGGCTAAGAGCAGCCGTCCCTCGGTGCTGGAAGGGCTGAAACGCCCGGTGTCGCCGCGCAGCCCTGAAAAGAAACCCAAACACCACGAACAGGAGGTGCGATAAGATGAATACCGACAAAAACGCGGTCCTCTATGAGAAGATGGCCGCCGAACAGGACAAGTTCCGGGACTGGCTGAAAAGCCAGCCCCCGGAGGAAATTCTAAAGCATACCTATGAGTACACGGTCCGGGAGGACATTTTGATGGCGATGGAGGAGCTGGACCTGCCCCAAAGCCGGGCCGCCGCGCTGCTGGCGTCGCCGTCCCCGCTGGCCGATGTCTACAAGGAGTTTTCTGACCGGGAAACTTCCTACATGGATGTGGTGCGGGACAGCATCGAGCAGCGGGCCGAGGCGGCGCTGGACGCCCAGCGGGAATTACCGCTCTACCGGCACGACGCCGCCCATGCTCGCGAACAGGGCGACCTGGATTTGTACCGGGCATCCCGCCGTGCCAACATCGCCTGCAAGGAGGCCATCGAGGCGTCTATTTCGGAACATTACCGGGACAACCGGCTGGACAAGGACGCGGTGCCCCAGGTGATCGAGCAGTTCGGCTACACTCGCACCCTCTATGTGCTGGCAAATACCGTG
>CASFJO010000037.1 GCA_949295035.1 uncultured Gemmiger sp. | reverse complement strand
TTTTTGCTGGTAACAGGTATTAGAGACAGATTACTCATGCTCACCTCTATGTTCCTGTTTTTCTGTGTTCTGCGGCTCTGCCAAGCAAACCAACGCAGTTACCACTTGATGATTTCGGATCTCGGTGACCCGGATCACCAGACCGAAAGTCTCCACCTCAATGGTGGATCCATCCTCCGGAATGGTGGCCATGGCCCCAAAGATCAGTCCGTTAAAGGTATCGAAGTCTTCACAGGGCAGCGTGACACCAAGTGTTTGGGCAACCTCCTCCAGAGGCGCCTCTCCACGGATCTTCCAGGTGCCGGAGTCCACAGCCTCGATCAGGGGTAGGGCGTTTCGGCATATATCCTCCTCGCCCAGATTTCCCACCAGCTGCTCCACAAGATCGTTGATGGTAACAATGCCCGTCATGCCGCCATATTCGTCCAGCACCACCGCCAAGGGATGACAGCCACCTTTCATGTTGCGGAACAGCACATCTGCCTTGACGCTGTCAGGTACCAAATAGGGGGTCTCCACCGCCTGTTCCAGTACGGTCTCACGGCTCCGGTCCGTCAGGCGGAAGTAATCTTTTGCATTGAGGATACCCACCACATCATCCGCGGATTCTCCGCACACAGGATACCGGGTGTGGCGGCTGTTGTGGATGGTAGCAGCCCACTCCTCCATGCTCTCCTCCAGCCACAGAATGGTCAGATCGGTTCGATGGGTGGCAATCTCCCCGGCGGTCAAGTCGTCAAACTCAAAGACGTTTTGGATGAATTGCTTTTCTTCGTGGTCAATGGTGCCTTTCTGGGTACCCACATCCACCATCATGCGGATCTCCTCCTCGCTGACGGTCTCCTCCTCGGCATTGGGGTCGATGCCAAGCAGGCGGAGGACGGCATTGGTAGAAGCGGTCAGGAACCACACGATGGGGGCAAACAGCTTGGCGATGGCGAAGATCAGGCCGGAGATTCCCAGCGCCAGAGACTCTGCCTTACGCATGGCCACCCGTTTGGGAACCAACTCACCAAAGATCAGGGTAAAGTAGGACAAAACCAGCGTGATGATGACCACGGCGATGGCGTCCAGGGTAGCAGCGGGTACGCCCACACCCAGGCTTACCAGCCAATTGACCAGGCCGTCTGAAAAGTTCTCCGCCGCAAAGGCACTGCCCAGAAAGCCGGACAGGGTGATGGCCACCTGGATTGTGGCGAGAAAGCGGGCCGGTTGGCTGGTCAGGCGGGCCAGACGCACGGCCCGTTTGTCTCCCTCCGCTGCCATTCGGGCCAGCTTGGTGTCATTGATAGAAATTACGGCAATCTCCGCACTGGCAAAGACTGCGTTGAGCAGGATCAGAAACACCTGCAGTAAAATCATAAACAAGATAGAATTTTCCAATGTAAGTACCTCCTCAAATCATAACAATTACAGAAAAAAGCGCAAAAAGACACGACCTGTCACATTATTCGCGAAAGTACAGGCCATGTCTCATCTGATTCTGTTCATAATTGTATAAGGGAGGCTTAGCGGGGGCGTTACTGTCACCGTCATCCATAAGTTGAAGACCTTCTCCTTTCATTGTAATGTTCTATATCTTATCAGACAATCTTCGGTTCGTCAACTTGTGAAGTGACTATTATACATATAGATTCTGTTCAGATCATGTCCCTGTCCCGAGTCATGTGGCAGTACATATTTCTTTCTTTTGATCCGTCATGTAAAACCGGACGAAAGGCCGAAGATAGATCGAATTATGGTTTCTGTTTATGATTTTACTTAGTAAACACTATAAATACAATCCGTATCTCGATGACCGCCCATTTTCTCCCAATATCCATCTCTTCCAGTTTGTTCATGAGAAGAGTGTAAAAAATGCAAAGAAGAGGACAGCCGGAAATCCTCAGGGATTTCCGGCGTAGTTCATGTATTTCTTTTAAACCTCACGTCCGCCTTGTATGTTAGAGAACGCCAGCAACTCTGCACCGGACCCATGCCAAGCTCCAAAATGGTTTCATCGCCTCTTATTCATCCAGCTGTGCACAGGCAATTTCATACTCCTGCTGGCAGGAAAGCACTTTCTTTTCCTTTTTCGGGAATGAAGCATCGAAGGCGAGGATATGATGAGTTGTCCGCGCTGTTCAAGCGGCTCTATGAAGATAATGTTCTGGGGCGGGTGACCAATGAACAGTTCCGCATGCTCTCCGCAGACTACAACACTGAGCAAAAAAATCTGTCTGTCACCATTCCGGCCAAGGAGGGACAGTTGGAGAAACTGAAAGCCTCAGCCGCCAATGTGGACGCCTTCATTGAGAAGGCCAAACGGTACACCACCATTGACGAACTGACGCCAGAACTGCTGCGGCTCTTCATCCAGCGGATTGAGGTGGGAGAACGAAGCCAAAAGTATTCCCGCTCTGCAGGACAAAGTATCAGGATCGTGTACCGAGACATCGGCAGAGAGGACAGCCCTATGCAGGAGGGAGAGCAAGCACCGCATATCACAAAGCAGATTACAGATATTGAAGAAATCAAGCGATTGCTGGCATAAAACACAATAGGCGGACAGCTTCCGCTGTCCGCCTGTGTGCCTGACAATTCACAAGGTTCAGAAAATGTACCTATGGGAACTATCAGAATTCCGGCTCGTTTTTTCCGGGGGCATGGGGAACGCTGTTCCCCCATATCAGCCTGTTTACGCGCTGTGCCGCGAATACAGCACCAGCACGTCGCCGGCGCACAGCCGGCTCTCGCCGTCGGGGATGATATCCTGGCCCTGGCGCTGGATCAGCACCACCAGGGAATCCTTGCGCAGATCGGCCTCCCGCAGGGTCCGGCCCACCAGGGGGCTGTCCGGGTCGATCAGGATCTCGCTCAGTTCGATGCCGTCCTGGCCGGTGTACTCCTTGGCGCCGATGATCAGGGCGTCGCCCTCCTCCAGGCAGGTGTCGCCCTTGGGCAGGATGGCCTCGCCCCGGCGCAGGATGGCCACAATCAGGGTGCCGGGAAATACGTTGACGTCCCGGATCGGTTTGCCCTGCCAGGGATGGTCCGCGTCCACGTCCACCCGGATGAACTGGACGCTGCTCTCCTCGGAATAGTCGTTGAAGGTGCGCAGCACGTTGCCGTGCCGGTCGATCATGCCGGCGCGCCGGGCCACCGCCGGCAGCAGGGTGCCCTGAAACAGAATGCTCAGCAGCACCACGCAGAACACGATCTGAAAGATCGTTTCATCCCCGTAGGCGGGGGAGACGGTGGCCAGAATGGCAAATACGATGGAGGCCGCGCCCCGCAGCCCCGCCCAGGACACCACCAGCATCTGCCCCGCCGGCGCGCGGAATGGCCGCAGCAGGGCCCATACCGCCGCCGGCCGGGCGATCAGGGTCATGAACGCCGCGATGCCGATGGCAGGTAGCAGCACCGCCGGCAGCCGGGAGGGGAATACCAGAAGCCCCAGCAAAAAGAAGATCAGGATCTGCATCATGCCGTTGAATACGTCAAAAAAGGCGACCAGGCTCTTTTTCTGCGGGATCTCCTGATTGCCCAGCAGGATGCCCGCCAGGTAGGCGCTCAGATAGCCGTTGCCGCCCAGCAGCGCAGGCAGGGCGTAGGCGATCAGCGCCACCGCGATCAGAAAGATGGAATCCAGCCCGCCTGTCAGCGGCCAGCGGCGCAGTACCCGGCCCCCGGCCCAGGCCGCCGCCACCCCGAAAGCCCCCCCCCACACGATCTGTTCCAGCAGCATCACCGCCACATGACCGGGCCGGGCGGTGCCGCCCAGTACCGCCAGCATCGTCACGGTGAGCATGTAGGCACAGGGGTCGTTGCTGCCGCTTTCGATCTCCAGCAGGGAGGCGGTGTTGTACTTCAGGTTCAGCCGCTGGCTGCGCAGCACCGCGAACACCGACGCCGCGTCGGTGGAGCCCAGAACCGCCCCCACCAGCAGCCCCTCGGCCAGGCCCATGCCCAGCGCAAAATGGCAGAACAGCCCGGTAAGGGAGGCGGTGACAACCACCCCCAGGGTGCTCAGCAGCACCGCCTGGCGGGCCACCGGCTTGGCGGCGCTCCATTTGGTGCCGAATCCACCGTAGAACATGATGAAGATCAGCGCCGCCGAGCAGACCTGTTCCGCCAGCTGGTAGTTTTCAAAGTCGATTTTGAGCAGCCCGTCGGTGCCGAACAGCATGCCCAGGGCGATAAAGAAAAACAGGGTGGGGATGCCCAGCCGGCCGGACAGCTTGCTGCCCAGGATGCTGGCCAGCAGCACCACCGCGCAGAGCAACAGCAGCGGATTCATACAGCGCCTCCTTTCAAAAACAAAGCGGCCCGCAGCCGGCGCGCCGGGCATGGAGCGGGGCGGGTCGTCTGCGGGTCGCGCAGGTACCGTGTGGTCGGGTCAGCGCAGCTCGATGGTGTAGGTGAAACCGTACTCTTCCTTGAGCGCGTCCACCTGGGCCTGGCAATCCTCGATAAAGGTGGGGGTGTAGACGCTCTTGCCCTGCTTTTTGTAGTCCTCCAGGATCTGGTTGAGCTTGGTCCAGGCCTCCTCGTTGCGCTTGTCGTCGCTGCCTTCCGGGAAGGCAATCACAAATTCACGGTGTTTGGGGATACGGGCTTTCATGGGATTTCCTCCTGTTTGTGTGATATGGGTCACGGCAGCCGGAACAGCCGCCGCGCGTTGGCGTCGGTCAGGGTGAGCAGTTCTTCGGGGGATACCTCCCGCGCGCCGGCGATAAAGGCCGCCGTGTGAGCGATCATACCGGAATCGCACCGTTGGCCCCGCAGCGGTTCCGGCGCCATGTAGGGGCAGTCGGTCTCCAGCAGGATGCGCTCGGCGGGCAGGGCCTGCACCGCCTTTACCGCCCGCTTGGCCCCCTTGAAGGTCACCGCCCCGCCGAAGCCGAAATAGAACCCCAGTTCCGCCAGGGCCAGCGCGTCCTCGGCGCTGCCGGAATAGCAGTGCAGCACCCCCCGGGGCCGGTAGCGGCGCAGCAGGGCGTAGGTGGGCTCGTGGGCCTGCCGGTCATGCACGATCACCGGTTTGTCCAGCTCCAGCGCCAGGCGGATCTGGGCCTCAAACAGGTCCAGCTGTTCCTGGCGGGGTACCGGCCAGTGGTGGTCCAGCCCAACTTCGCCCACCGCCACCACCCGCTCGTCCTCGAACAGCGGGCGCAGCGCGGCCAGTTCGGCCCGCCAGTCCCCGCCGAAGCGCAGGGTGGTGGAGGAATCCTCCTCGATCAGGCTCTCCGGGTGGATGCCCGCCGCGGCCCAGACCCAGGGCCGGCTGTGGGCCAGCGCCCGGCTGGCCTCGCTGGTGTCCAGGTCGGTGCCGCAGTCGATCACGCCGGCCACTCCCTGCCCGGTCAGGCCGTTCAGCAGCGTATCCCGGTCCGGGTCGAACTGGCGGCTGCCATAGTGGGCGTGGGTGTCAAAGATCGGGCCCATCAGTGGATACTGCTGCCCGCGGGCACATCGTCGGGGAAAAAGACCACCGAGGCGCCGCCGTCGGCGGTGTCGGCCGCCATGACCATGCCCTCGCTCACATACTTGCCCTTCATCATCGGGCGGGGGGCCAGGTTGGCCACGATGCCCACCTTGCGGCCGATCAGATCCTCGGGCTTGTACCACTTGGCGATGCCGGAAAGGATGGTGCGCTCCCGCTCGCCGTCGAACAGGGTCATCTTGAGCAGCTTGCGGCTCTCGGGCAGGGCTTCGCAGGTGAGCACCTGGGCCACCCGCATCTCCACCTTGCAGAAGTCGTCAAAAGCCACCTCCGGCTGGTGCTCGATGGGCTGAGCCGGGGCCGCGGGCTGCGTCGCGGGCGCGGGCTCGGCAGGCTGGGCCGCCGCCTGGGCCGCCTGGCGGGCCTCCAGCTCGGCCAGCTCCTTGGCCAGGTCGATGCGGGGGAACAGCGCCTCCCCCTTGTGCACGGCGTACTCCACCTTGCCGCCAAACCGCAGATCGGCAAAGCGCCGGTCGGCTTCGGTCAGGCCCAGCTGCGCCGCCATCTTGTCGGCGGTCTGGGGCAGGAAGGGGGCCAGCATCACGGCGGCGTACCGCAGCGATTCGCACAGGTTGTAGAGTACCATCGCCAGCCGGGGCTTGTTCTCCTCGCTCTTGGCCAGGGCCCAGGGCGCGGTCTCGTCGATGTACTTGTTGGCCCGCTGGATGGCTTTGAAGATCTCCTGGGTGGCCTGGGGGATGAGCAGTTCGTCCATGGCCTTGGTCACCCGGTCGGGCATGGCGCTCACCGTGTCGATCAGGTCCTGGTCGAACTCGCCGGCCTGGCGCACCGGCGGCACCGTGCCGTCAAAGTACTTCTCCACCATGGCCACGGTGCGGCTGAGCAGGTTGCCCAGGTCGTTGGCCAGGTCGGAGTTGATGCGGTTGATCAGGGCCTCGTTGCTGAAGATGCCGTCGTTGCCGAAGGGGATCTCCCGCAGCAGGAAATAGCGGATGGCGTCCACGCTGTAGCGGTCGGCCAGCACCACCGGGTCCACCACATTGCCCTTGGATTTGCTCATCTTGCCGCCGTCCAGCAGCAGCCAGCCGTGCCCGAACACCCGCTTGGGCAGGGGCAGATCCAGCGCCATGAGCATGGCGGGCCACAAAATGGTGTGGAACCGCAGGATCTCCTTGCCCACCATGTGCAGGTCGGCGGGCCAGAATTTGTCGTAGTCGTTGTAGGCGTGGTTGCCGAAGCCCAGGGCGCTGATGTAGTTGCTGAGCGCGTCCACCCACACGTACATGGTGTGCTTTTGGTCGAAAGGCACCGGGATGCCCCAGGGCACGGTGGTGCGGGAGACGCAGGTGTCCTGCAAACCCTGGTTGATGAAGCTGATCATCTCGTTTTTGCGGCTCTCGGGCTGGATGAACTGGGGATTCTCCTCGTACAGCTTGAGCAGCCGGTCGGCGTACTTGCTGGTGCGGAAGAAGTAGGCCTCCTCCTCGGCCTCGTATACCTCGCGCCCGCAGTCGGGGCATTTGCCGTCCTTCAGCTGGCTGGTGGTCCAGAAACTCTCGCAGGGCTTGCAGTAGTGCCCCTTGTACACGCCCTTGTAGATATCGCCCTGTTCGTACAGCTTGGCAAAGATCTTCTGGCAGCTCTCGATATGGTATTCGTCGGTGGTGCGGATGAACCGGTCGTAGCTGATGTTCAGCAGTTTCCACAGATCCTTGACGCCGGCCACGATCTCATCCACGTATGCCTTGGGGGTCACCCCCTTGTCGGCGGCCTTGTCCTGGATCTTCTGGCCGTGCTCGTCGGTGCCGGTCAGGAACATCACCTCATAGCCCTGCATCCGCTTGTAGCGGGCCAGCGCGTCGCAGGCCACAGTGGTATAGCTGTGGCCGATATGCAGCTTGTCGCTGGGGTAGTAGATGGGGGTGGTGATGTAAAACGTCTTTTTTTCGCTCATCTTGCCTCTTGTCCTTTCTTAAAACGACGCCGCGAATGGAACGGCGCCGGAATATCCTGTTCAGAAGGAAAATCCTTCGCTGGGCTTGCCGCAGACGGCCAGAGTCTCCTTGGCCAGCACTTCGGTGCTGTCCAGGAAAAAGGCGTCCAGCCCTTCGTCCCGCTTGATCAGGGACAGTTCGGTGCAGCCCAGCACCGCCTGCTGGCAGCCGGCGGCCCGCAGTTCATCGGCGATCTCCTTAAAGCGGGCCATGTCCGCCCGCTGGCCCTGCTTGATCTGGCAGTAGATGATCTCCATCAAAGCGGACTGCCGGGCGGGGGAGGGCACGGCCCAGCCGATCCCCTCCGCCTCGCAAACGGCCTGGTAGGTGCCGCTGGCCACCGTGCCGGTGGTGGCCAGGATGCCCAGTTTGGCGCAGCCCATGGCCTTGGCCTGGCGCACGGTCAGCTGTACCATGTTCAGCACCGGTACCGGCAGGCAGCGGGCCAGCCGGTCATAGAAATAGTGGGCGGTGTTGCAGGGGATCGCCAGCAGGGTGGCGCCGTATTCCACCAGCATCCGGGCATCCTGTTCCATCACCGCGAAGGGGTCCTCGTGGCTCTGGCCCAGGATATAGGCGGTGCGGTCGGGGGTGGTGGCCCGGCTGGAGATCACGATGTCCAGGTGGTCCTGATCGCAGTGGGCCACCGTGTGCCTGGTGAGCATTTCATAGAAGTAGACCGTGCTCATGGGTCCCAGACCGCCCAGGATGCCCAGCACGGGATGGTCTGGCTGTTGTACCGGCTTCAAAAATGAAAGCCCCCTTTTCAGGCGGCGCGCAAAAAACGCGCGGCGCGCAGGTTGCGGCCCGGCCGCCGGCCTTTTCCCGAAAGAAAGGCGGGCCTATGACCGGTTTTATCGTATCATATCGCCGCGGGTTTTGCAACCGCCGGGGCCTGGAAGCCGGCCCGGGGCGCCGCGTTTCGCGCCGGGACGGGAGCAAACAACAAAAAACGCGAGCGCCGGACACGGCGCTCGCGCGAAACTGTTCAGTACATTGGACTGCCCTCTTATTGTGTGGTGTCGCAGCCGGGATCGTCATATCCTTTTCGGGATCGATCTGCGCGTTGTGGATGGAACTTGCACGATCGGCGATTTACCAGAAATCCCGATCAAAGATCCTGCTCAGGTTTGGTCCAAATATCCGGTCTTTTGTTTTCGATCCTGCCTTGCAAATCCGATCTACGCGGACATCTCTCGTTCTTACTTCCCTTTTGGCTTGGAAAAGATCCATTGGTTTGCCTTTGAAACTGCTGGTTGCTTATGATGCAAGGCAGAGGCGGTATACAGATGCTTTCGTTTGTCAATCGGGGTTGGGATACGTTTCAACGCGTAACGTTTTTTGCCGGGAATCGAGGTAAAACCTGGGTTTTGAACTGTATCCGGGCAGCCATCCGGGCGTACACCGCATCCGGATATGCGTTTTCCGGTCGTTACCAGACCCGTTGGGGCGGTAATAAAACGGGAGCCTTGCAACGGTATGGCCAAGAGCGATCCGCCCGCTCTCTTATCAGGAAAGTGCGGATCCTGCATCCTGTTTCGCGGACCGTGTTTCGGCCCCCGTCCTTCGCAATAGTACCTGACTATTGTTTTCCTGCCCTTTCTCCTGGGGATCGAGGGCGATCACATTCAGTACATGGGAGTAAACCTCACAAGTTTGATAGCTGTACATCCGCCTGCCGGCCAGCCGACCTGCACGTTCCGCAGTAGACTGATTTCTGAACGCCGCCATCGCTTTGTTGAGAACCAGCCACGCTTTTGAAAGGTGCGGTTTCGGGTTTCCGAAAAAGGGGATGCGCGTAGCAGATTTACTTGTGCATCGGAGTCAAAGCCTCTTGTTGTTGTGTGGATGTTCGGTCAGATGAACTCTTGGATTTCGTTCCGGAAAACCCCGGAACGAAGATTCTCTGATCGGGTTAGGTGGCCAATCGATCGGGTTTGCTTCGCAACTCAAAATACTTTTTGAATCTTCGAACTCTCAAACCATTTCGTTTCTTGAACCATCTATATAAAAGGTTCCTCTTTGGCAGGAACACGGGGTGATCGCTTTTTTAAGAACTCAGCTCGTATTGGTCTTTTTTGGGTTACCACCCGCATCTGGTCAAGCGGTTCTTGTTCAGCGCCCCCGTGCCTGCCACTGCTGCACGGGTTCAGTATTGGACATCGGGATCGCTCCTTTCTTTTTGATAGTCAGCGTTTCGGGATCTCTTGATCCCTTACCCTTTCGCTGTCTGTCTTTCTTTGTCTATATTATATGCGGCCTGCGTGGGAAAATCCATTGACAAAGCGCATGGAAAAAACGCCCAAACTTTGTACAAATGTTGTCTTGAAATGGGTACGACTTTTGCGGTACAATAAAAAAGGCGGGTCGCGTATTGCGGCCCGCCTTTTTTCGTCCCGCGCCGCGTTTGGCGCGTTTTCTGTTTACATCTGTTCCGGCACGGTGATCTTGAACATGGTCAGCACGTTGAAGATGACCCGTTTGACCGCCAGGCACAGGGCGATCCGGGCCTGCCGGGTGGCGGGCTCCGCGTCCAGGATGCGGCAGCTGTTGTAGAATTTGTGGAAACTGCTGGCCAGGTCGATCACGTACCGGGTGATGCGGGCCGGGTCGTAGTTTTTGGCCGCGCCCACGATCTCGGCGGGGAAGGCCCCCACAGCCCGGATCAGATCCCGCTCAGCCTCCTCCGGCCAGGCGTAACCCGCCCAGGCGAAGTGCCCTTCATACTCGATGCCGGCGGCGGCCAGCTTTTTCAGGATGGAGCAGATGCGGGCGTGGGCGTACTGAACATAGTACACCGGGTTGTCACTGTCCTCCTTGACGGCCAGGTCCAGGTCGAACTCCACCTGGCTGCCCGCCTCCCGCATGTTGAAGAAGAAGCGGGCGCTGTCGATGGGCACCTCGTCCAGCAGGTCGGTCAGGGTGATGGCCTTGCCGGTGCGCTTGCTCATCCGCACGGGCTGGCCGTCCCGCACCAGCTTCACCAGCTGCATCAGCACCACGTCCAGCTTGGAGCCGTCCAGCCCCACCGCGTCCATGGCGCCCTTCATGCGGGCCACGTGGCCGTGATGGTCCGCGCCCCATACGTCGATGGCCTTGTCAAAGCCCCGCACCGCCAGCTTGTTGTAATGGTAGGCGATGTCGGCGGCAAAGTAGGTGGGGATGCCGTTGGCCCGCACAAGCACCTCGTCCTTGGCCTCGTCCTCATCTTTGCGCTTGTTGGCCGCGCCGTACTTCTCACTGAACTGGGCGCTGCGGTACAGGATAGCCCCGTCCTCCGCCTTGTAGCAGGCGCCGGAGGCCAGCAGCTTGTCCACCACCGCCTGCACCGCGCCGCTCTCGTGCAGGGTGCTCTCCCGGAACCACACGTCGTAAGCGATCCGATATTTGGCCAGGTCCCGCTCCAGCCCGGCGATGTTCTTGGGCAGGGCAAAGTCGATCAGGGCCTGCTTGCGGGCCTCCTCGTCGGCGGCCAGCCACTTGTCGCCCTCCCGGTCGGCGAACTCCTTCGCCAGGGCCTTGATGTCCTCGCCCTGGTAGCAGTCCTCCGGCAGGGGGGCGGCCTCCTCGCCCACAAACAGCTGCTGATACCGTACGCTCAGGCTCTTGCCGAACTTCTGGATCTGGTTGCCCGCGTCGTTCACATAGAACTCACGGGTCACCTCGCAGCCGGCCCAGTCCAGCACCGCGGCCAGGCAGTCGCCCAGCGCGCCGCCCCGGGCGTTGCCCAGGTGCATCGGGCCGGTGGGGTTGGCGGACACGAACTCCACGTTCACCTTCTGGCCCTTGCCCCAGTCGGTGCGGCCGTACTCCTCGTTCAGGGTGGCGGCGTAGATGGTGGAGGAGTAGGGCCCGGTGCTCAGATACACGTTCAGGAAACCGGGGCCGGCGATCTCCACCCGGTCCACCGTGCTGTTCGTCAGGTCGGGCAGGTGGGCCAGGATGGCCTCGGCGATCTGGCGGGGGGCTTTTTTGAACACCCGGGCGCCGGCCATGGCCAGATTGCAGGCCACGTCGCCGTTCCTGGGATCAGCGGGGATCTCCACGATGAAGTCCGGCAGTTCCACCTGGGGCAGATCGCCCGCCGCCATGGCGGCCTGGGCGGCCTGGGTCAGCAGGGCCCGGGCCTCGCTCAGGGCGGCCTGGCGGGGGTTGTAGTTCTTGTAGGTCTCTTTCATCTCGGCGATCAGTTCCTCATACTGCTGCTGTTTTTCCACGTTCCGTTTCCTCTCTTTATCTGAATTTCTGCTGTCTGCGTTTACTGGGGCGGCACCGGCTGCACCGTGATGTGCACCAGATTGCGGCTCACCAGGCCGTCCAGCTCGGTGTCCAGGGTGTAGCTGAACCGGACTTCGCCGCCGTTTTCCGTCAAATGGCTCTCGATCTCGTCGGCGGCCACTCCCAGGCTCATGGCGCCGTAGGCGGTCTCGTAGTGGCAGATATGCCGCACCCCTTTTTCGATCACCAGCTGGCTGGAATTTTTGCCGTACCGCAGCATGCTCACCCGCCGCTGGTCCCGGTTCACCCGCACCATGGTGGTGCAGCCTTCGTAGCCGGTGGCCTCGGTTTCTTTATAGGTAATATAAAAGCTGCCTTCCCGGCAGATAAAGCTGCCCCGGGTCATCAGTTCCACGCTGTCCCGGTCGTCGTCCTGTTCCATTACCCCGTGGATGCGGATCAGATACTCCTCGCGCATGGTCGTTCCTTTCTTTTTTTGCTCCTGTGCGTGGGTCAGTAGGTCTCGATAGGGATCTGCTCCACCGGCCCGCCGGCGTACTCGCCCAAAAACAGATCCGCCACCTGGCGGAACTGCTCCACCGCGTCGCTTACATAATAGCGCGCCGCGCCGCCTTCGCCGTTCAGCAGTTCCAGCTGTTCCAGCACGCCCTTTACCGCGTCGGCGGTCTCCCGGCCGGGATCGATCAGGGCCACCTCCGGCCCCATGACCATCCGGATGGTGCCGGTCAGCAGGGGATAGTGGGTGCAGCCCAGGATCAGGGTGTCCACCCCCGCGGCGCGCAACTCGTCCAGATACTGGTGGGCGATGGCCAGCGCGATGGGGTCGCCGGGGGTCACATAGCCGTTTTCCACCAGCGGCACAAACATCGGGCAGGCCCGGGCGGTCACCTGCAGGCGGGGGTCCAGCTGGGCCAGGGCGACGGCAAAGCTGCCGCTGCGCACGGTGGCCGCCGTGCCGATCACCCCGATGTGGCCGCTGCGGGTGGCCCCGGCCGCGGCCCGTGCGGTCGCCTCCACCACCCCGGTGTAGGGCACCGGCAGCCGGGCGGCTTCCCCGGTGGGATACACGCTGCTCACCGTGCCGCAGGCGGCCATGATGAACTTCACGTCCTGGCTCAGCAAAAAGCGCACGTCCTGGCGGGCATATTGCAGGATGGTCTCCCGCCCGCGGGTGCCATAGGGCACCCGGCCGGTATCCCCAAAATACACGATGTCCTCCCCGGGCAGGATGCGGCGCAGTTCCCGCACGGCGGTCAGCCCGCCCAGCCCGGAGTCAAATACCCCGATGGGCCGCTTATCCATGGCGGCCCTCCCCCCGCTGCATCGCCAGGGCGATCAGCCGGTCCAGCAGCCGGGGCAGCGGGGTGCCCGCCGCCTCCATGAGTTTGGGGTACATGCTGATGGCGGTGAAGCCGGGCAGGGTGTTCAGCTCGTTGCAGAGCACCTCGCCGGTGCTTCGTTCCACAAAAAAGTCCGCCCGGGCCAGGCCGGTGCAGCCCAGCACCCGATAGGCTTTTTCGGCCCAGGCGCGCACCTCCTGCTGCTTGTGCTCGCTCAGCTGGGCCGGTATGGCGGTGCGGCTGGTGCCGCTCACATACTTGTCATCGTAGGTGTAGAACTCGGCGCTGGCCAGGATCTCGCCGGGTGTGGTGGCGCATACCGTGTCGTTGCCGATCACCGCGCACTCCACCTCCTGCCCGTCCACGAACCGCTCAAACACCACCTTGTCATCCTCGGCCAGGGCGGTGGCCACGGCGGCCCTGAGCTGTTCGGCGTCGGCGGCCTTGCTGATGCCCACGCTGCTGCCCGCGTTGGCCGGCTTGACAAAGACCGGGTAGGGCAGGCGGCCCTCCACCCGGGCGCGCAGGGCTTCAAAGTCCGCGCACTCGGCGCGGCCGGCCCAGAGCCACTCGCACCGGGGCACTCCCGCCGCGTCCATCAGGGTGTTGGCCACCGCTTTGTCCATACAGACCGCGCTGGACAGCACCCCGCAGCCCACATAGGGCAGCCCGGCCAGTTCCAGCAGGCCCTGCACCGTGCCGTCCTCACCGTTCTTGCCGTGCAGCGCCGGGAACACCACGTCCACCGGCAGGGGCTTCACTCCGCCCTGCCCGAACAGCAGAAATCCGCCGTCGGCCCGGCTGGGGCTCAGGGTGCAGGGGATCTTGTCGGGGCTTTGGCGCCAGCGGCCGTCGGCGATCTGATCCAGGGGCACCGGGCAGTAGTACCAGTCACCGCCGCGGGTGATGCCGATGGGAAAGACCGAGTATTTTTCCTCGTCCAGGCCGCCCAGAATGGTGGCGGCGCTCTTCCAGCTGACCTCATGTTCGCTGGACACGCCGCCGAACAGGACGGCCACACGCTGCTTGTTCATGTTATAAAACCTGCCTTCTCTCGGCGGCAAAGCGCCGCGTGATCCCCGGCCGCGGTGCGCGCGGGGGGACTTTACACATAAGTATACATATCATAGCACAAAAATACCGGCATTTCTACCTTTGCGGGCAATTTTGCGCCGCGCGGGCCGCGGGGCGTTTGGCAGGCGGGCCGGGCGCGAAAAAGCGGGATTTTCTGCCCGTCGGCCCCTTGACGCGCCCCGCCGCTTGTGGTATTATGGTAGCACCTCTTTTGCGGGTCTATTTTTTTGTGCCCATTTTTAGGCACAGCCCGCATGTCTGAGGGAGGCTTAATAAACCGTTATAATGGAGGTGCCGAAGACAAATGCGAGTGAAGATCACCCTGGCCTGCACGGAGTGCAAGCAGCGCAACTACAACACCATGAAGAACAAGAAGAACAGCCCGGACCGGCTCGAGATGAAAAAGTATTGCCGCTTCTGCAAAAAGCATACTGTCCATCGCGAGACCAAGTAAGAAAGGCGGAGCGAATTATGGCGCAGAACACTGGCAAAAAGCCCGGCTTTTTTGCCCGGGTGAAAGGCTTTTTCCAAGGCATCGCCAAGTTCTTCCGTGACACCGCCAGCGAGATGAAGAAGGTCGTGTGGCCCAGCCGCAAGCAGGTCGTCAACAATACGATCGTGGTCATCGTGGTGGTGGCGGTGTGCACCGTCTGCGTGCTGCTGCTGGACATGCTGTTCCGCGGCGTGCTGGGCGTGCTGATGTGAGCCGCCCGCCCATCTGACTTGCGATTGCGGAGGTGACGTCATGGCAGAACAGGCGATGTGGTATGTAGTGCATACCTATTCCGGTTACGAAAACAAGGTGGCGCAGGACCTTTCCACCATGGTGGAGAACCGCCGCCTGCAGGATCTGATCAACGAGGTGCGGATCCCCGTGGAGGTCGTGCCCGAGATCAAGGACGGCAAGGAGCGTATGGTGGAGCACAAGCTCTTTCCCGGTTATGTCCTGGTCAAGATGGTCATGACCGACGAGAGCTGGTATATCGTGCGCAACACCCGCGGGGTCACCGGCTTCGTGGGCACGTCCACCAAGCCCATTCCCCTGACCCAGGAGGAAGTGGACCGGCTGGGCGTGGAGAGCGCCGCCGAGATCAGCGTGGACTACAAGCAGGGCGACAATGTGGAGATCACGGCCGGCCCGCTGGAAGGCTTTGTGGGCGTGGTGGAATCCATCGACCTGGAAAAACGCCTGGTCAAGGTGAAGGTATCCATGTTCGGCCGCGATACCACGGCGGAACTGGAACTGAGCCAGGCCAAACCCGTGTGACCGGCAGCCGGTCACGAAAAGAAACGGTAAAAACCGCCAGGCGCGGTTTTTATAGGGCGCGGCGGCGCGCCGTGCCCGTGGGAGGGCCGTGACCCGGCCCGCTAACTTACCACAAATTTTGGAGGTGCATTATTATGGCGCAGAAAGTTATTGGCTATATCAAGCTGCAGATCCCCGCCGGCAAGGCGACTCCGGCCCCCCCTGTCGGCCCGGCCCTGGGCCAGCATGGCGTGAACATCATGGCGTTCACCAAGGAGTTCAACGAGCGTACCCAGAAGGATATGGGCTACATCATCCCCGTGGTCATCACCGTCTACGCGGACCATTCCTTCAGCTTTGTCACCAAGACTCCTCCGGCCCCGGTGCTGATCAAGAAGGCCTGCGGCATCGAGAGCGGTTCCGGTGTGCCCAACAAGACCAAGGTTGCCACCATCACCCGCGCGCAGCTGGAAGAGATCGCCAAGACCAAGATGCCTGACCTGAACGCCGGCAGCCTGGAGACCGCGATCAGCATGATCGCCGGCACCTGCCGCAGCATGGGCGTCACCGTAGTGGACTGATTCCCGGCGATCCCGTAAGCGGGCGGGCCCCGAGAGCCTGCCCCCATAACGTGGGAGGGCACTTACGCCCGATACCACCACATTAGGAGGATAGATAGCCATGAAGAAAGGCAAGCATTATGTCGACAGCGCCAAGCTGGTCGACCGTACCAAACTGTATGACCTGGAAGAGGCGCTGACCGTTTGCTGCCAGACCGCCAAGGCCAAGTTCGATGAGACCGTTGAACTGCATGTCCGTCTGGGCGTTGACAGCCGCCACGCCGACCAGCAGGTCCGCGGCGCCGTCGTGCTGCCCCACGGTACCGGCAAGAACGTGCGGGTCATCGCCATCTGCAAGGGCGACGCCGCCAAGGCCGCTGAGGAAGCCGGCGCCATGCTGGTGGGCGACGCCGACCTGATCGCCCGCATCCAGAACGAGGGCTTTGTGGACTTTGACGTGCTGGTCACCACCCCGGACATGATGGGCCAGGTTGGCCGTCTGGGTAAGATTCTGGGCCCCCGCGGCCTGATGCCCAACCCCAAGGCCGGCACCGTGACCCCCGACATCGGCCGCGCTGTGACCGAGGCCAAGGCCGGTAAGATCGAGTACCGCCTGGATAAGCAGAACATCATCCATGTGCCCGTGGGCAAGGCCAGCTTCGGCGCTGAGAAGCTGGGCGACAACGTGCGGGTGGTCATGGAGGCCATTGTGAAGGCCAAGCCCGCCGCTGCCAAGGGCCAGTATATCCGCAGCGCCACCCTGGCCACCACCATGGGCCCCGGCGTGAAGCTGAACGGCGTCAAGTTCGGCGGCTGATCGCAGCAAAACCCTTGACAAACCGCCTTATGCGCGGTATAATATTTATGCTGTTTTTAAGACAGCAGGTGCAATCTGCATAAAAGGGTCCGTCCCTTGCCTGCCGAGAAACGCGCATCAGGCTTGTTTACAAGTGTGTTATGCCACCTTCTCGCAGTGCGGGAGGGTGGCTTTTATGTTGCCCAGTAAGTGTGAAACGAGGTGAAATCAAATGCCCAGTGCAAAAATCCTGAGCGAAAAGCAGGCCTATGTGGCTGAGCTGAAAGAGAAGCTCGCGGCTTCCGTTGCCGGTGTGATCGTGGATTACAAAGGCATCAACGTGGCCGACGATACCAAGATGCGTAAGGAGCTGCGCGAGGCCGGCGTGGAGTATGCCGTTGTCAAGAACACCATGCTGCGTCTGGCCCTGGCCGGCACCGAACTGGAGAACATGAGCAGCGTGCTGGAAGGCACTACCGCCATCGCCATCTCCAAGGAGGACCGCATCGCGCCCGCCCGCATCCTCTGCAAGTATGCCGACGCCGGTAAGGACAAGTTCAATGTCAAGATCGGCTACATCGACGGTCAGGTGATGGACAAGGCCGAAGTCGAGGCCATCGCCAAGCTGCCCGGTCTGGAAGGCATGCTCTCCATGTTTGCCGGCGCCCTCACCAGCACCCTCAGCGGTCTGGCCGTGGCCATGCAGGCTTATGTGGACAAGTCCAGCGAGGAACCCGCCGCCTGATCGCCTGATCCGGCTGCGACCCGTCCGCCGCGCCGCGTGAGCGCGCCGGACCTCAAAACAAAATTCAACTAAATTGGAGGTAAATACAATGGCTTCTGAGAAAATCACCAAGATCATCGACGCCGTCAAGGAACTGAGCGTTCTGGAGCTGAAGGAACTGATCGACACCTACTGCGAGGAGTTCGGCGTGTCCGCTGTGGCCGCTGCTGCCGCTCCCGCTGCCGCCGCTGCTCCCGCCGCGGAGGAGAAGACCGAGTTTGACGTCATCCTGGCCGATGTTGGCGCCAGCAAGATGAATGTCATCAAGGCCGTCAAGGAGATCACCGGCCTGGGCCTGAAGGACGCCAAGGACCTGGTGGACAACGCCCCGAAGCCCATCAAGGAGGGCGCTTCCAAGGCCGACGCCGAGGACATCAAGAAGAAGCTGGAAGAAGTGGGCGCCAAGGTCGAGCTGAAGTAAGTTCGTTCTTTGCGGCGCCGCGTTTCGCGGCACACCTGTTTTGCACAGCGTATCAAGAGGCATGGCTTTTTGGAGCCATGCCTCTTTTGCGTATTTCCGGCGGGCGCGATGCCGGCTTGCCAACAGGGCCGCAGAGCCATATAATCAAGAGAAAGGCCGTTATGGCCGATCGTAGGGGAGGCAGAGCCGCATGTATTACCACGCTTCGAAAACCGCGGGGCTTGTTTGCCTGGAGCCGCGCGTTTCCAACCATGGTATTCCGCTGGTGTATTTATCCTCCAAGCGGGAAAATGTTCTGGTCTATCTGAGCAACGCGGTGGAAAAATTTTGCCGGGAGACCGGCTTTTCCCACTCCGGCCGCTGGTCCAAATGGGGGCCCTATGGATTTGCGGAAACAGGGATCCTGCGGCTGGAGGAATACTATCCCCATGCGCTGGAGGACACCTATCGGGGCGTGTCGGCCTATATTTACTCGGCAGACCCGCCGCGGGGCCTGGAAAAACTTGAAGGCATCGCGGACGCGTATGTGTCAAAAGAACCGGTACCGGTGATGGGATGTGAATACATCGCCGACGCCTGTGACGCGATCCTTTGCGCGGAGAAAGAGGGGAAAATCGTGATCCGCCGCTATGAGGAGATGACCCCCGCCCAGCTTGCCTGGATCCGGGATACCGCGATACAGGAATACGGCGACCCGCAGACAGGGCCGGACTACCGGCATTTTCTGCGCGGCAGATTCCCGTTCGTGGAGCAGGAGGCCGGGCAGGAAAAAAGATCCCGGGAAATCAAAAAATGACAATTGGCAGACAATTTTGTATACTGCCAGATAATTGCGCAAAAACAAGAAATGGCTTGATTTCGGCCAGACCCGGCGGAGTTGTGACGGAAATATTATCTTTTTGTAAACATTAGCACTCTATGCTTGACAGTGCTAAAAACTGGTGCTATAGTATAAGCGTACAAAAGGAACGGACCCCAGAAAGGGGATCCGGGCCGGTACCTGAAATACAAGCAACATCAAGAATGGAGGAATGACTTATGTTGCCCAGCATTTTTGGTGAGAATCTGTTCGATGAGTTCTTTGATGACGCCTTTGACCGCCGGCTGTGGAACGGTACCCACGCTTTGTACGGCAAGCACGCCCGCAACCTGATGAAGACCGATGTGCAGGAGAACGAGAACGGCTACACGCTGTCCATCGACCTGCCGGGCTTCAAGAAGGATGAGGTCAACGTGGACCTGAAGGACGGTTACCTGACTGTGAGCGCCCAGAAGGGCCTGGATAAAGACGAGACCGACAAGAACGGCCGCTACATCCGCCGCGAGCGGTACGCCGGCTCCTGCAGCCGCAGCTTCTATGTGGGCGATCTGAAGCCCGAGGATATCCACGGCAAGTTTGAGTCCGGTGTGCTCACCCTGAGCATGCCCAAGCAGAGCCCGGCTCTGCCGCAGCAGCCCAACCGGATCGCCATCGAGTAACGACACAGCCGCCGGCTGAATGGTAAAACGGCACGGCCCCCGGCTCTCCCGCAGTTTGGAAGAGCCGGGGGCTTTTGTTTCGCATCTACCCTCTCCGCCCGGCGAAAGCCGCGGCAAACCGCAGACGGGCCCCGCCGCAGGGAATGTATCTTTCCCATACGGCGGGGCCCGTCTTTTGCTTTATGCCCGCTCAGCCGTGCCGGGTGCGGCGGAACATCCACACCCAAGGCAGGCAGAGCAAAAACCAGAACAGGGTATATCGGGGGCATACCTGCCCCCACAGGTTGCCCCATTCCCGGGAGTAGTCCCAGATCTGCCAGCCCAGCAGCCGGTTGCATACCAGCCCTGCCCCCAGTTCAAGCAAAGTGATGACCGCGGCCGCCGCGGCCGCCTGCACCGCGATGGGCAGGTGCAGCCCGTCGCTGATCGCTTCGATCAACAGCAGAGCCAGCCCGCCCGCCAGCAGCATGGTCCAGTGGGTGGACCCGCGCCAGACCAGTTCCACCGCGCCGTAACCCAAGGCGCCGGTACAAAATGTGATCCCGCGTTCCCGCATCGACAAAAACACCTCCGGAGAAGAGGATTCCCCGGAGGCGTTTGTTTTATGCGGAAAACTCAGCGGTTCAGGCTGCGCAGCAGGGCCTGCTGGCAGTCCCACAGCTTCTGGCTCAGGTCTACGTAGTAGCGGTGCGGGTTCTCAAATCGGGTCACCTCATCCCACAGAGTGGCCACCTGGGCGGTACAGTATTCCTGGATGCGGGGCAGGCTGGGGCTCTCGTACACCCGTTTGCCTGCCTGGTAGATCGGGGTGGTGATGCAGCGGGCGCTGCAGCCGGTAAAGGTGCGGCGTTTCCAGGTCTCCAGCGGGTCGAACAGGGTAATGCCGCCCTCGGTCTCGACCAGCTCATCGTATACCGTCACCAGATCGGCCATGGCCTTGCCGGTCTCGTTGTCATAGATGCGCCAGACCTTTTTGAGATGCGGGATGGTCATCTTCTCGATGCTCTCGCTCACCTTGATCTTGGGAATGTAGCCTCCCTTGTCGTCCCCCACAGCGGCCAGCTTGTACACCCCGCCAAATACCGGATCGCTCTTGGCGGTGATCATGTTCTCACCGATGCCGAAGCTGTCCACCTTCGCCCCCTGCAGGATCAGGTCCCGCACGATGTACTCGTCCAGGCTGTTGGAGGCGCAGATGGTGCAGTCGGGATAGCCCGCCGCGTCCAGCATCCGCCGCGCCTTTTTGGACAGGTAGGCAATGTCGCCGGAGTCGATCCGGATGCCCTTGGGCCGCTTGCCCATGGGCTTCAATACCTCGTCGAACACCTTGATGGCGTTGGGCACGCCGCTCTTGGTCGCACTGTAGGTGTCAACCAAAAGTACACAAGCGTCAGGATATAACTCAGCGTATTTTTTGAAAGCTTCATATTCGCTGGGGAACATCTGTACCCAGCTGTGGGCCATGGTGCCGCTGGCCGGAATGCCGAAATCCCGGCTGGCCATCACGCAGCTGGTGGAGCCGCAGCCGCCGATGTAGGCGGCCCGGGCGCCGTAGACCGCGCCGTCGTAGCCCTGGGCGCGGCGGGCGCCGAACTCCATGACCGGACGCCCCTGGGCGGAGCGCACGATCCGGTTGGCCTTGGTGGCGATCAGGCACTGGTGGTTGAAGGTGACCAGCAGCAGCGTCTCGATCAGCTGGCACTCGATGGCCGGACCCTCCACCGTCACGATGGGCTCTTTAGGGAAGATGGGCATGCCCTCCTCAATGGCCCAGACGTTGCAGTGAAACTTGAAGTTCTCCAGATAGGTCAGAAACCGCTCGTTGAACACGCCGGTGCCCCGCAGATAGCGGATGTCCTCCTGGGTAAAGTGCAGGTTGTCGATGGATTCAATGAACTGGGCCAGACCGGCCATGATGGCAAAGCCGCCGCCGTCCGGGATGCGGCGGAAGAACATGTCAAAGACGCTGATCTTGTCCTCATAGCCCTCTTCCAGGTAGCCGGCCGACATGGTCAGCTCATAAAAATCCATGATGGTGGTGAGATTGCGCTGTACGTTGAACATCCTGCTCATCCTTTCGTTGCGGCCGGGCGGCGCAGGGGCAAGCCGGCCGGTTCGCCGTCAGTAGCGGCGGCGGATCTTGTTGCGGTTTTTGCGTTTATCCTGTACGGTGATGGTCACCCAGACCCCGAGATACCCCACGAAGGCCAGGATGCTCAGCACCAGTACCACCTTGAAATACCGGCTGGAGAAAAATTCGCCCACCTTGGCGGCGATGAAGAGCAGTTCGCTGCGCTCCACGTCCGAGCCGGCCAGCAGCTCCACCGTGCCCAGCACCTGCCCGCTCAGGGATACGGTCACCGTACCCACCACGTCGCCCTGCTTCACCGGGGCGGCCACGCTCTCCGGCAAATCGAACACCCGCTGGGTCTCGGTGCCGTCCCCGTCCTTGGGCAGCAGGGTCTGCAGATCGTCCGCCGGGTAGAGCAGCAGGGTGTCGGTCTGGGCGCTGTACTTGACCTTGACCTCCTCGATGGGCTGCTGGGTGTCCAGCGCGGCCTGGATGGAGAAGCTGTCGAACACCCAGTCCATGAGCATGTCGGTCTCGTACAGGGCCGGGTTGTATTTATAGCTGCCATCGTCGTTGGTGTATTTGATGCCCCACTGGTCGCAGCTGTTGGGGCTGTGCAGCACCACGCTGATATAGCTGGCCCCGTCCTGGCTGTGCCAGCCCGCGTAGTTTTTCCAGTCCTCCAGGCTGCCGGTCTTGCCGCCCTGGGAGTAGCTGCGGTAGAACTCCGCCCCGGCGTTGGGCCGGATGGTCAGGTTGGTGGTCAGGATCATATAGGGCTCAGGGTGCTTGGCGGCGGCGGGCACATCCCACCGCTCCAGCCGGATGATCTCCTTGAAAAGGTCATAATTCAGCAGCGCCCGCAAAATCAGGTACATGTCCCGGGCGGTGGTCAGGTTGTTCGGGTCCAGGCCGCAGCAGTCGGTGAAGGTGGTGCCGGTGCAGCCCAGCTCCTTGGCCCGGGCGTTCATCATATACACAAAGTTGCTCTGGCTGCCGCCGATGGCGTCCGCCACCATCATGGCCGCCTCGTTGGCGCTGGGCAGCAGCATGCAGTACAGCAAAGTGCGCATGGTGTGTGTCTCGCCCTGGCGGATATCCGCGCTGGAGGCGTTCTTGCCGTACAGATAGTTGGTGTGCTCATAGGTCAGGGTGGCGGTGGGGGTGTCCAGATCGTCCCCGTAGGTCTCCAGCAGCAGCAGCACCGTCATGAGTTTGGTCAGGCTGGCGGCGGCCAGGGGCGTTTCGCTGTTTTTTTCATACACGATGATGTTGGTGTCCAGGTTCACGATATAGGCCGCCTCAGCGGCGGGGGTGTAGGTGGAGGTGAACCCGACCGCGCCCGCGGGCACGGCCAGCAGCGAACAGCCCAGCAGCAGCACGGCCAGGCAAGCGGCGAGTTTTTTCATATAGACAATTCCTCTGAAACGCGATAGAATAAAACACAAGGGCCGGCGGGCCGCATACCCTGCAAAAACGGCTTTGCGGCGCGGCCCGGGCGCGGATGTTATCCTTTATTATACCAGCACAAATTGCAAGAATAAAGGGTTTTATGGAAAGATTCACAACCCGCCGCCCGCAAATTTTGACACAAAGACGGAGGGCTGTGATGATCTATGTGACCGCCGATACCCACGGCGAACGGGATCGGTTTGAGGAAAAATCCATCCGCCGGCTGAAAAAAGGGGATACCCTGATCGTGCTGGGCGATTTTGGCTTTTTGTGGGACGGCAGCAAAGCCGAGAAAAAGAACCTGGCCTGGCTGGCCCGCCGCCGGTACAGGGTGCTGTTTCTGGACGGCTGCCACGACAACTACGATCTGCTCAAGGAATACCCGGCGGAGGAGTTCTGCGGCGGCAAGGCCCGGCACATCGAAGGCAATGTATACCAGGTGCTGCGGGGCAGCGTGCTGGAGCTGGAGGGGAAAAAGCTGCTCTGTTTCGGCGGCGGGGAGAGTTTTGACAAGGAGGACCTGGACGAGGGGATAAACTGGTGGAGGGCCGAGATGCCCACCAGCGACGAACTGGACTGGTGCCTGGAGAATCTGGCCGCCTGCAACAACCAGGTGGATTACATACTCACCCACGACGCCCCCGCCCGCCTGCTGGAGTTCAGCCAGATGACGGAAAAGCCCCAGGTCAACTGGCTGCACGCCTTTTTTGACGGGCTCACCAGCCGGGTGCAGTACAAAGTGTGGTATTTTGGCCGCTATCACCGGGATCTTCACCTGACCCAGAAGGCGCGCGCCGTTTTCTGCGATGTGATCCCGCTGGAATGACATCCGCCGCGCCGGGGCACGTTTTCCCCGGAACGGCAAAAACAGCCCGCCAACACAAGCTGCGGACCGCTTTCGGTCCCGGCCGGTGTTGGCGGGCTTTGTGCGTATTTGCAAAGAGTTTCGCGGCCGGTCAGGGCTCGGCGCGGCGCAGCTGGAACTGCTGGGCCTGCTCTTTGAGGGCTCTGGCCTGGATCGACAGTTCGCTGCTGACGGCGGCGATCTCCTGGCTGGTGGCCGAGTTCGTCTGCACAACGGCGGAGACCTGCTCTATGCCGCTGTTGATGAGGGAGACGGCCTCCTCTTCGCCGCGGGCTGCCTGCGCGATCTCTTTGATCTCCTGGCTGGCGCGCGCCGAAAGGGCCATGCCATTTTCCAGCCCTCTGGAAACATCTTCCACGATCTGTCCGCCGCGCTCCACCGATTGGATCGCGTTTTCGATCAGTTCCTTCGTGGCCTTGGCGGCCTCGTCGCTCTTCGCGGCCAGGCTGCGTACCTCATCGGCCACCACGGCAAATCCCTTGCCGGCGGTTCCTGCCCGCGCGGCTTCCACGGCGGCGTTCAGCGCCAGTATGTTGGTCTGGAAGGCGATGTCCTCGATGGTGGAGATGATCCGGCTGATGCTGCCGGCAGCCTGCTGGATCTCCGACATGGCCTGGACCATCTCGGTCATCTGCCGATTGCTTTCCTTCATCTGATCGCCGGAACGGCCGGCCGTATCCTGGGCGGCCTGGGCCCGGCTGACGTTATCGGCCGAACTGTGGCCCAGATCGGCCAGCGAATGTACCAATTCCTCCACCGAACTGGCCTGCTCGGTGGCGCCCTGCGCCAGGGCCTGGGAACTGCCGGAGATCTGGTCGGCCCCGCTGGAGACCTGGCCGGCGGCCTTGTCCACCACCGCCAGCGCTTGCGAGATGCGCAGGGTAAACGTATCCATGGATTCCTGGATCTTGTGAAAATCTCCCTGGAATTGGATCTGCGGCGCGGCGTCAAAGTGCCCGTTGGCATATTCGGCCATCAACCGGTCGATCTCGGCCACATAGCTCCGGATGCTCTGCATGGACTGCAGCAGGATGCGCGCCAGCGTGCCCAGCTCATTCTTGGCCCGGCAGTCCAGGTCGAATTTCAGCTGGCCCTTCAGCAGTACCTGGGACTCGTCGGTGATCCGCAGGATGGGGCGGATCACCTGCCGCAGTACATATTGTACCAGGCTGAGCAGGCAAATCAGCGAGAACAGCCCGCACACGACCGAGGCGACCGAGGCGACCTGGATGACCCGCATGGTGCGGGCCTCGTTGTCGTTTCGGATCGTTTCTGCCCGGGCAATGATCGCATCCAGTTTGCCGATCAGCGTGTTCACGCTGGTCTGAATGGTCTGCCGGTAATAGACCTGCGCCTGATCCGGCTCAAGCAGCAGGGCGTCATCCGCGTAGCCGTGAACGGATTCGTGCAGCGGAAGGATCTCATCCCGCAGGGCCAGGATCTCCGGGTCCAGCGTGCCCGCGTCGCCGTAGAGCCATTGCCCCAGATCGCAGGTGGTGGGGTCGGTCGTGCCGGTAAAATCCGTGCCCGCATAGAGGGCGTCCCCCAGCTGGATGTACCAGTTGTAATGGGCCGACTTGGCCGACTGAGCCTGAGAGAGCAGCGTATTGGCCTCCGCGGTGCTTTCCTCCGAGGTGCGGATCGACTTGATGCTGAGATTGACCACGGCGCCCATGAGCAGTGATGCCAACAGAGCCGCGATCACCCGCGCCCACACGTGTACCTTGATACTGTTTTTAACCATTTGACCCCTTCTTTCTCCCGTAGCATACAAGCGGTACAAAGCGTGCTGCCCCTGCAAGACGATGGATGCCGGGATCTGCCTACGGGCAAAAATATATCTGCTATCTTTTTGTTCGGCCAATTTTTATCGAAATTAAGCGAAAAATGCAAATTTTTTTACCGGATCGGACGATTTGTGGAATAAATTGTCGTACAAACGCCAAAAAGGAGCCCGGCGGGCCCCTTTTTGGCGTCGGCATGATGAAATCCATACCCGCTCCTCTCCTTGGCCCGCAGGGCGGGGTCCCCGCGAAAGTTTGCGCAGCAAAGTTTTGTGGGGAGAAGGAGGAATGACGGAGCGGTATGAGAAAAGCCCGGCCAACTGGCCGGGCTTTTTGAATGGAGCGTAGTCCATTCCGACGTGGAACATCGCAACACTATAGATGCCGCTTTTCTTTAAGCATGTGCCGGAACACAAATCATAATTCAATTATTTATTCCTCTATTTGTTCTACTTTTGATTGTCTTTCCCTCGCGCATGGCCTGCCGCTTGCCCCAGCGGGCATTGGCGCTGATGCTCTCGCTTTCTGCCTGAGCGAAGGCTCCAAGCATGGTGATGAGGATCTCGCTGTCGGCTTCCAGCGTGTTGATGTTCTCCTTTTCGAAGATGACCGCAATGCCCAATTCCCGCAGGGCCCGGATGTAATTCAGGCAGTCCACCGTATTTCTGGCGAAGCGGGAGATGGATTTGGTCAGGACGATGTCGATCTTCTTCTGCTTGCACAGCCGGATCATCTTCAGGAATTCGGGCCGCTTCCGAGCCGATGTCCCTGTGATGCCCTCGTCTGCGAAGATCCCGGCCATGGTCCACTCCCGGTTGGTCATGATCTTGTCGGTGTAGTAGTTCTGCTGCGCCTCATAGCTGGTGAGCTGCTCCTCGTCATCAGTGGATACCCGGCAGTAGGCAGCCACGCGAAGCTGGCGCTGGATCGCCTGCCGGCGTGCGACCTCCGGCTTTGCGGGTATGGTGATGACTTTGGGTGGGCTTTCTTTCATGCTGTTTCATTCCTTCCCAATTACTTGACCGTTTTTCAGCTTGATATTCAGACTTCCATCGTTATGACAATGGATGGCGGACACGGAACTTTGAAGCAGTTCTGCATCCAACGCAGTCATGGGCTGACGCCCGGAAAACACTCTGCGCAGACGAACCGTTTCGTATTCGCGGGAGTCGATGGCGCTGTACTGAGCCGCAGCGATGGACAGGATCAACGCCTTTGCGGCA
>CASFJO010000036.1 GCA_949295035.1 uncultured Gemmiger sp. | reverse complement strand
GTGCCTGCAGATAGTGCCGCAAAGTAAAAAGTGACGCCAAGTGCGGTTGGCGTCACTCATTATGCGCCTTTAGGCGCCGCTGGTATTGTGGCCCCTATGGGGCCGTTTTGCAAACCCCACGTTCAACGTGGGGTTATGATTTGTACGGCTTTACCATCCTCCGCGGCGGATGGTAAAACGGCGGCCCGTCCGATCGGACGGGCCGCCGTTTTTGCCTGTTGGTCATTGCCAAGAGCCTCCCAGTGGTCAGCCAGCGCCTCCAGCGCGTTTAGCAGGACCTGCCGCTGTTCGTCGTCGGACCTGACCGGAAGGATCAGGGTGATGTACGCCGCCCTATCGCCCTGCACCGCTGCAGCCTCCAGCAAACCGCAGGCCGCCCAGTCCAGCCCTTCCACCGTCACCGGTTCCATGCCGTCGGCAAAGGTGGCCGTATCCGCCAGCAGCAGCCCCAGCCGCTGTGCCGCCTCCGGGCTGCCCAACTCATACACATCCTGAAACAAACTGGCCTGCCGGCTGCCGCTTTCCCGGATCTCCTGCCCGTGCAACCAGCGCCCATTCGGCAAGGGCGTCACGCGGATGCGGCTTTCGCTGTTTCCGTCGACCGGCAGGCTGGTCAGTTCGCCCGACGCGCCCAGCTGCTCCAGCACCAGGCAGGGACCGGCCTGGCCGGATTCCGGCGCCAGGGTGCGGGTACCCGCCGCTTGCCACAGAAGCAACCCGACACAGACGGCGCCCGCCGCCCACAGCTCGGTCAGAACTGTCCGCCAGGCCCATTGGGGCCGACGGTCCAGGGGCTTGCCCCGGCGCATCCGCCGGTACTGGCGGCTCAGGCTGATCACCCGGTGCAGCGCGTCCGCCAGAAGCCCGCCCATCAGCACGCAGGCCAGCGGCAGCAGGGAAGGGGCCTGCACAAGGGTCAGCCACAGCTTTGCCGGCTGGTAATGGGCATTCAAAGCCGCCAGCAGCAGATACGCCAGCATTTGTACGCAGGCACCACCCAGCTGAAAACGGGCCTCCCGGCGCAGTCCCTGCAGCGTGTCCGCCTGTTGGCGGGGATCGTCGTACAGCTCCGGTTCACCGCTGCCGGCCGGAGCCCGGAACAGGTGCACCAGCCCCCGCCCGGTCACGTATTGCCAGCCGCACTCCTCATACAACTGGACCTGTTCCGGCGGCAGCTGCACCTCGCCGAAATTTCCCGTGGAACTGGCCAGTTCCACCCGGTAACACACGGATTCCGGTCGCCTGCGCGCAAACCGGCTGAAAAACGCGCCCCGCTTTTCCAGCTGCCAGCCGCGCCGGGCCATCCGGGCGTAAAACCGTTCCATGCCGCCGATGTTCCAGTCATTGGGGTGGGGGAGCTACAGCCGCTTCATCCTTCTTCCTCCTTCAGCATCGCTCCGTCCTGTACCAGGCGGCACAGGCGGTCATACTCGGCCTTGAGAGCCGTTTTTCCTTCCCTGGTCAGCGCATAGGTCTTGCGGCGGGCGCCCTGCTCCTCCAGCCGGATCAGACCCTCCCGCTGCAAGCGGCTCAGGATACCATACAAAGTGCCCGGGCTCATGGCCATCCGCCCGCCGCTCAGCTGGCGGATGCGCTGCATAAGCCCGTATCCGTGCAGCGGACGCAGCAACGCCAGCAGCACGTAGTACATGGCTTCGGTCATCGGCTGCTGCTCCATCGCGCCGTCCTCCTTTTGTTATGCTTTGCGATATATCGTGTTGCATAATAATACCATCTGCCCGCTTTGCTGTCAACAAAACAGGCCCGCGCCGGTCGGCGCGGGCCTTTATTCGATGATTTATTCATCCACGATAATGGCGTTGGGATAGATACGCTCCATTCGTTCGTCAGGGAACCGGTCATCCAGCAGCTGTGCCAGCGCCCCGCCGCTGGGAGAAGCCACGGTGTTGCGTTCCACATACCGGGCCATGGCCAGGCTGCTCACAAGCATGTTGAAAACCATAAACACCACCAATACCCAGGTCAGGATGACGCCCGGCCGTATGGGGATCTTTTCGATCAGGGCGGACAGGCGGGGATAGATCACCTTGAGCCAGACCACTGCCGCGATGCCCCAGAAAAAGCAGTACAGCAGGTTAATGCGTCCGCCCAGATTAAAAGGAATATGGCTGTAGTCCCAGAACACGGTGCCAAACACCAGTTCGGTAAACACGCTGCACACATATTCATAGGCGCCGCCCAGAATGGTACCCACCGCAAAAACGTACCGGTCGCTTTTATCCCGCCAGCGGTAGAGGATGGCGGTCAGCAGCACCGCGCCCAGCCCCCACACGATACTGAAGGGGCCGTATACCACACTGCTGCGGCTCATCAGCACGCCGGAAGTCACATAGCAGAAGATGGTTTCCACGATGTCGCCCAGAAACGCCCCGATAAAAAGCAGCAGGGTCAGCTTGTAGAAGCCGCATCCGGCGGCAAATACCCGGCCTTCCGTTTTTTGCGCCAGCAGGGCCCGGCGTTCTTCCAGCAGCTTGTCCAGCTGCAGGTTGGGATATGCCTTGACCATACGGTGCTGGATGCGCCGGGTCAGGGCGTTGCCCAGCCGGTCGGTGATCTGGCCCAGCCCGTCGCCGATCTCGTCGATGCGCCCAAGACGCACCTTCATCTGGGCCACGGCGGCGGCGCTGGAGATAAAGTCGATCAAAAGCAGCCCTGCCAGCGCCCATACCACGATCTTGCCCACCAGAGGGGGGAACAGCGCGCCCAGCCGCAGCACCAGCGGGTTGAGAAACTTCATGCAGAGCACGCCGAACAGGCCCCACAACACGCTGTACTTCAGGCAGATATACCCCTCAAACTGGAATTTCTGCCCCGAGTAATCCCACCACTTGCGGTGAAAAATGGCCTCCAGCAGCTTGCCGCTGATCAGTTCCACAAAGGCGGACAGGATCATACCGCCCAAAAACAAAAAGAACCAGGAATCCCTCAGATCCTGCAAAAACAGCGCGAAGCTGACCGCTACCGTACCGTAGATCGGGCACAGCGGCATATTGAGAAAGCCCCGGTTCATGAACTGCTTGTGTACTACGGCGGCCTGGGCGGTCTCCAGCACCCAGCCGGCAAAGGAATAAAGGAAGAACAGCCACATCAGGGGATAGAACCCGTATTCCATACAAAACTCCTTACAGGCGACAGCCGGCGGGAAGGTACGAAAAAACTCCCCGTCCGCCGGCCGGGGAGCAAATCTATTATAGCATGCCGCGCGCCAAAAAGCGATGATTTCCTGCGTTTCGTTGCCCGGCGCACAAAACGGTCAGGCGGCCTGTTCGTCCAAGACCGGCCGGCCTCGGCGGGAGGCGGCAAGATGCGCGGCGTGATCCACCGGCGTCCAGCGGCGGGGCGGGCAGAGAAGTCCCAGCACTCCCAGCGGTGCCCAGCAGGCCATGAACAGTCCGAATCCCAGCACACTGCCAAGGCCCGGCCGTTCCGACCGGGGCAGAGATCCGCGCAGCGCCAGCGCGCCCAGCGTCGCGCCCAGCCACCCCAACGCCGGCAGGGCTGCCAGTGCCCAGACCGGCCATTCACCCCGTTGCAGCGCCAGCGACGTGCCCGCCGCCCCCAGCAGAGTGCCCACCGCCCCGGTGAGCGGCGTGAGAAAAAACAGGCAGCTGTCCAGGGTGACCGCCCGGCCTTCCCGTATCAGAGCGCCCATCAACCGGGCGCCCCGGGCCTGCCCGGCCTGCAGTACCCCACCGATCCAGCGCCGCCGCTGCACCAGGCTCACTTGGAAGGATACCGGCTCCACGTCCCGGGTCACCGCGCCGGGCACCCAGGCTACCGCGTAGCCCAACTCGGCGAACTGGGCGGAAAACTCCGCGTCCTCGGCCATGGTCACGGTGTTCCAGCCGCCCAGCCGTTCCAGTACCTCCCGGTGTACCGCAAACCCGGTCCCCACCAGCTTGGCGGACAGCCCCAGCGCGCCCCGGGGCGCGTTAAAGAACAGGTCGAACAGCCGAAAATACAGCCCGTAGCAGCCGGCCACCCAGCCGGCCCGGGGATTTTGGGCGGCGATGCGCCCCTTGGCTACCCGAGCCCCGGCACAGAAGGCGTCGTTCATCCGGGCCAGGAACGCCGGGTCGGCCTGGTTGTCCGCGTCAAACACACAGAAGGCGTCATACCCGGCATTTCGCAGCCGTGCCAGTCCCGTGTGCAGCGCCTCGCCCTTACTGTGAGCGCCGGGGCATTCCAGCACCCGCGCGCCCGCCGCCCGGGCCGCGCCGGCGGTGCCGTCGGTGCAGTTGTTGGGCAATACATATACGTCGAACAACGCCCGGGGATACTCCTGCGCCAGGATGCTGGCAACAAACCCGCCGATCACCGCTTCCTCGTTGCGGGCCGCCGCCAAAACCGCGAAACGGGTGCGGGGCGCGGCGGGGGCAAAACGGGGCTGCCGCCCCTGCATCGCACGCCGCGCCAGCCCGATCACCGCCACCGCGGCAAACCATACACAGGCGGCCCTGCATACCAGGCTCAGCGCTATCACCCATTCCATAAAGCCGTCCTCCTCTTTTCTTTTTTCACAGCTTCAGCATACCAGCACTTTTTTAAGCGGCGGGCGGGAAAAGTTTTAAGATTTGCCTAAGAAACAAGCCTTAATCAAATCTTAAGATGCGGGCGGCTTTTTCTTTCCTGAGGATTCCGGTATAATAAAGGTGCCGGCGGCGGGCTGCCCGCCGCCGGCAGGAGGAACATCATGTATAACATTCTGATCTGTGACGACGACGCGGACATCCGCGCCGCGCTGAAAATCTATCTCTCCGGTGAGGGGTACGGCCTGTTCGAGGCGGAAAACGGGGCCGAGGCGCTGGAGATCGCCGCCCGGGAGCCGCTGCATCTGATCCTGCTGGATGTGATGATGCCCCGGATGGACGGCATCACCGTCACCGCCAGGCTGCGCCAGAGCAGCAATGTGCCCATCATCCTGCTCACCGCCAAGAGCGAGGACAGCGACAAGGTGCTGGGGCTCAACGTAGGGGCGGACGACTATGTGACCAAACCCTTCAACCCGGTGGAGCTGCTGGCCCGGGTGCGCAGCCAGCTGCGCCGGTACGCCCAGCTGGGCGGTATGCCGGACGCGGGCGGCCACCGGCTGCAGGTGGGGGGCGTGTGCCTGGACGATGAGACCAAGACGGTCACAGTGGACGGCACGCCCATCGCGCTGACCCCCATCGAGTACAACATTCTGCGGCTTCTGATGCAGAATCCGGGCCGGGTGTATTCCAGCACCCAAATTTATGAACTGGTCTGGAACGAGCCCGCCCTGGGCAGTGAGAGCGCGGTGGCGGTGCACATCCGCCATCTGCGGGAAAAGATCGAGATCGACCCCTCCCAGCCCCGGTATCTCAAGGTAGTCTGGGGTCTGGGTTACAAGATGGAAAAGGGGGTGTGAGCCCATGAAGACCCGTCTGGGGGAGCGCATCGGTGTGCGGGCGATGGCCTTTCTGCTGCTGGCCTTTTTTGCGGGCGTGGGAGAATTGAGCCTGTTCGGCACCATGTGGTGCGAGACCTGCAACTGGTACGCCAACCGGCAGGCCAAAACCTATTTCGATACCGAGGCGTTTTACGGTGAGGTCTACCGGGACGCCTCCAACATCGTGCAGATAGCGGGCGTGGAGGGGCAGACCGAATGGGCACAGGATGTTTTTGCCCCGGAGAACTCCAACCTGACCTACGAACTCTGGCAGGTCTCCGGCCAGGACCCGATGGGGGAGGGGGTATTGCTCTCCGCCACCCATGCCTCCGGCACCGACACGGTCACCGGGTCGGAGGTCTTTTCTTCGGAGTATTTTGTCTACCAGGAGGAGGAAGTGTGGTACCGGGTGGACTGGACGGTGGACCGCACCCTCCCGGTGGGGGACTCCTACTACTACGAGTGGCTTCTTTTCATCAATCTCTATGATCTGCGCTACCAGCTGCCGGTGCTGGCGGCAGTGAGCCTGGTGCTGGCCTTGGGGCTGCTGGTGTTTCTGCTCTGGAACGCGGGCCGCGCCCCTGGCGGGCAGCGAAACGCCGGTCCGGCAGCCTTCCTGCCGCTGGAACTGTATCTGCTGCTCACAGTGGGGCTGGGCACGCTCTGCCTGACCCTGATGACCAACGGGGCGCAAAACATCCTGGGCGCGGCCCTCTGGCTGATCGGTCTGTGGGGGGGATTCCTGCTCTTTGCCGATGCGCTCATGGGCGTTTGCGCCCGGGCCCGGGCGAGGGTACTCTTCCGGCACAGCCTATGCGGCGGGGTGCTGCGCTGGCTCTGGCGGGCGTTGGGGCGGTTCTGGAGATGGCTGTGGGGCACAGTGGCCGACCTGCCCCTGATCTGGACTACTCTGGCGGCGGGCGCCTGTGTGCTCCTGGGCCTGACCCTGCTCACCGCCATCGCTTTTTCCGCCCAGGACCTGATGACCTGGGTGCTCTGGCTGGCCGCCCAGCTGGCCGTGCTGGCCGCGCTGGGGCGGCTTGCCGCCGGTTTTGTCCGGCTGCGGCAGGCCTCCCGCCGGATGGCGGACGGAGACCTGGAGACCTGGGTGCCCATTCAGACCTTATGGGGCCCGCTGCGCGCCCAGGGGGAGGACCTGAACCGCATCCGGGAAGGTATGAGCACCGCCATAGAGGAACGCCTGCGCAGCGAGCGGTTCAAGACCGACCTGATCACCAATGTGTCCCATGATTTGAAAACGCCCCTCACCAGCATCATCAACTACGTGGATCTGCTGCAAAAGCAGCCGCTGGAGCCCCAGGCCGCCGAGTACGCGGCGGTCATCGCCCGGCAGGGGCAGCGGCTGAAAAAACTCACCGAAGACCTGGTGGAGGCAAGCAAGGCCAGCAGCGGCAGCCTGCCGGTAAATGCCGAGCCCACCGACCTGGCGGAACTGCTTACCCAGGCAGTGGGGGAATACGCCCCCCGGCTGGAGAAAAGCGATCTGGAGCCGGTACTGCAGCTGCCGGGCGAGCCGCTCTGGTCCCTGCTGGACGGGCGGCTCACCTGGCGGGTGGTGGACAATCTGCTGAGCAACGCCTGCAAATACTCCCAGCCGGGCACCCGGGTCTATGTGGAGGCGGGGGCGCGGGCGGGGCGGGCCTGGCTGCAGGTCAAAAACGTCAGCCGCCAGCAGCTGAATATCCCGGCGGAGGAACTTATGGAGCGGTTCGTGCGGGGGGACGACAGCCGCACCACGGAGGGCAGCGGCCTGGGGCTGAACATCGCCCGCAGCCTGGCGGAACTGCAGGGCGGAAAATTTGGCCTGATGATCGACGGGGACCTGTTCAAGGCCTGGGCCACCTTCCCGGTCTGCGACCCTCCGCCCGCTCAAGAGCCGCAGCCGACCCTGCCGGGGCCGGGCGTGCCGGCTCCTGCCTGAATTTTCCACACAGAAACCGGCGGCATGCCCCTTCCCGATGAAAGGGATATGCCGCCGGTTACTGTCGATCCGGTCGAAAAATTTTTCCAATGCGCCGCTCAGTGCAGCACACCGCCGCCCGCGTAGGCGGCCGCCGCGCCCCATTGCATCGCCGCGCAGACAGCGCAGCCTATCAGCAACAGCCAGAAGGCCCGCCCCGGCCGCCAGCGGTCCCGGGCCTGTGCTGCCTTGTCCGCCCGGTGCATTTCCCAAAACAGCAGCGCAAAGCTCAGGATCATGCCCGGTATCGCCCAGCCCATCTGAACCAGAGCGCCGGGGGTGTTGTTGGAAATATCGTACCCCTCCGCCAGCCCGATGCACAGCCCCAGCTGAAGGCAGAACACCCCGCCCCAGACCGCCAGCACCGGCAGCGGGGCCCGGCTGCGGCGCTGTTCCTCCGGATCGGGCAGCAGACAGGCGCCGTATTTGACGTTGACCAGCAGGATACTGCCCAGCAATCCTAAAATATATCCGATCAGGCAGACAGGCCATCCCCACCGTGCCGTGTCCGCCGGCATGGGCAGGCAGAGAAGAAACCCGATCAGTATCCAGGCCAGCCCGTTCAGCTGCACGGTCAGGTCGATCATCTGTACCATCCGCATCAGGGTGGGCCGGTGGTAGTGCAGCCGCCGGTCAAACCCGGCCAGCAGGGTGAAATCCCCACTGCGCACCATTGCCTCCAGCGGCAGGTACACGCTGCCGTCGCACAGCAGCAGGATGGCCGGCATCCACACCCCGGCGGGCCGGCCCAGCCGCAACCACAGCGCGATCTGCACGGCGGCCAGAGCCGCCTTGCTCCAGAATACCAGACGACAGGTGCGCCGCAGGCTCCTGTCCGGCCCGGCGGGCGGCTCCAGCCCGCCCACAAGCTGCTCCAGGGAACACCCCAGAGCGCCGGCCAGTCCCTGCAGGCCGGCCAGGTCCGGCTGGGTGCGGCCGCTCTCCCAGCGGGAGATCGCCTGCCTGGTCACGCACAGACGTTCGGCCAGCTGCTGCTGGGTCATTCCCGCTGCCCGGCGCAGCCGTGCCAGCCGGGGCCCAAAGCCCTCCTCTTGCCGGTATTCCATCTTCTCCACCCCGCTTTTGCCCTCAGTATATCATCCGCCCCGTGTTCAGGCAAGAAACAGTCTGTTGCTTCACGGTTTGGGCCTGTGGTATACGGATTTTGTCCGGATATCCCCCTGACAAGGAGAGACCCCCATGGACCTTTTCTTTGAGTTTCTGCTGAGCGCCGCCAACCTGCCCGGGATGCCCCGATGGATGCGTGTGCTGACCGGAGCGCTGCTCACCCTGGCTTTTCTCGTGGGGGCCGGCGCGCTGGTCGTTCCGGGCCCTTGGCCGCCGCGCCTGCTGGCCGGCTCGCTGGCGGCGGCACTGGCGCTTGGGTACGGTTGGCTGCTTTATTCGCTCAAGCGGTAAAAAACGGGCAGGGACTGCGCAGTCCCTGCCCGTTTTGCGCGCTCAGTCCTCATCCAGCTTGAGCACCGCGGTGAACGCCTCGCTGGGAAGCTGCACGCTGCCCAGCTGGCGCATCTTCTTTTTGCCTTCCTTCTGCTTTTCCAGCAACTTTTTCTTGCGGGTGATATCGCCGCCGTAGCACTTGGCCAGCACGTCCTTGCGCATGGCCTTGACCGTCTCCCGCGCAATGACCTTGCCGCCGATGGCCGCCTGAATGGGGATCTCGAACATCTGGCGGGGGATATTCTCCTTGAGCCGCTCGGCCAGCCGGCGGCCCTTGGCATAGGCCTTGTCCGCGTGCACGATCATGCTCAGCGCGTCCACCATCTCGCCGTTCAGCAGCATGTCCAGCTTGACCAGCTTGCTCTCCTTGAAGCCCTTCATCTCGTAGTCGTAGCTGGCATAGCCCCGGCTGCGGCTCTTGATGGCGTCGAAGAAGTCGTAGACGATCTCACCCAGGGGCAACTCATAGTGCAGGTCCACGCGGGTGGCGTCCAGATACTTCATGTCGATCAGGGTGCCCCGCCGGTCCTGGCACAGGTCCATCAGGCTGCCCACATAGTCGGTGGGGGTGTACAGGTGGGCGTCCACAATGGGCTCCTCCTGTTTCGCGATCCGTCCGGGATCGGGATAGTCCGACGGGTTTTCAATGGTCATCTGGGTGCCGTCGGTCAGGGTGATGCGGTATTCCACGCTGGGCGCGGTGGTGATCAGGTCCAGATCAAACTCCCGCTCCAGGCGCTGGGTGATGATGTCCAGATGCAGCAGGCCCAGAAACCCGCACCGGAACCCGAAGCCCAGCGCGGCGCTGGTCTCCGGTTCAAAACTCAGGGAGGCATCGTTCAGCTGCAGCTTTTCCAGCGCGTCCTTCAGGTCGGGGTATTTGGCCCCGTCCACCGTGTAGATGCCGCAGAACACCATCGGGGTCACCTTTCGGTAGCCGGGCAGCGCCTCGGCGCAGGGAGCGGCCGCCAGGGTGACGGTATCGCCCACCCGGGTGTCCCGCACCGTTTTGATGCTGGCGGTCAGATAGCCCACCTCGCCGGCGCAGAGTTTATCGCAGGGAGACAGGCTGGTGGCGCCCATGTGGCCCACCTCCACCAGGGTGAACTGGGCCCCGGTGGCCATCATCTTTACCGTATCGCCGGGTTTGAGGGTGCCGTCAAACACCCGGATATATACGATAACGCCTTTGTAGCTGTCATACACGCTGTCAAAGATCAGGGCTTTGAGCGGCGCGTCGTCATCCCCTTTGGGGGCGGGGATGTCGGTGATCACCCGCTCCAGCACGTCCTCGATGCCGGTACCAAGCTTGGCGCTCACCCGGGGGGCGTCCAGGCAGGGGAGGCCGATCACGTCCTCCACCTCCTGGGCCACCCGGTCGGGTTCGGCGCTGGGCAAATCGATCTTGTTCAGGATCGGCACCAGTTCCAAATCGTGCTCAAGAGCCATATAGGTGTTGGCCAGGGTCTGGGCTTCCACTCCCTGGCTGGAGTCCACCACCAGGATCGCGCCCTCGCAGGCGGCCAGGCTGCGGCTCACCTCATAACCAAAGTCCACATGGCCCGGGGTGTCGATCAGGTTGAATTCATAGTCCTGCCCGGCCCGGGAGGTGTAGTGCAGGGTCACGGCCCGGGCCTTGATGGTGATGCCCCGTTCCCGTTCCAGTTCCATGTCGTCCAGCAGCTGGTCTTCCATCTGGCGCTCATCCACGCTGTGGGTCTTTTCCAGAATGCGGTCTGCCAGGGTGGATTTGCCGTGGTCGATGTGGGCGATGATGCAGAAATTGCGGATGTTTTCTTTTGCCAACGGGGTGTTCTCCTTTCGCTTGTCCTCAGGGCTGGGTCAAAAAGTCGGCGATCTCCACCACCCGGCCCTGCTCCCGGTATACCCGGGGCACCCGGCGGGTCACGCCGCAGAGAAGTTCATAGGGGATGGTGCCGGTCTTGCCCGCCGCGGTGCAGACGGTGTCGCCGGGGCCGCCGGCGCCAAACAGAACCGCTTCGTCCCCGCTGCATACCTGGGGGATGGCGGTAACGTCGACCACCATCTGGTCCATACACACCCGGCCCAGCACCGGGGCGGCCTGACCGTGCAGGCAGACCTGCCCCTTGCCCGAAAGCAACCGGGGATAACCGTCCGCGTAACCGGCGCAGAGGGTGGCCACCCGCATGGGTTTCGCGGCGGTAAAGGCGCGGCCGTAACTCACGCTCTCGCCAGGATGCAGTTCCTTGACCTGGCTGACGGTGGCTTTCAGCTGCAGCACGGGCCGCAGCCCGGGCAGCCGCACCTGATCGCTGGGGTCGATGCCGTACAGGATGATGCCGGCCCGCACCAGATCCAGCCCCCATTCGGGATGGGTCACCAGCCCGGCGGAGTTGCAGCAGTGGACCGATCCGGCATCCAGGCCAAGCGCCGCCAGCCGCCGGCGCACAGTGCAGAACAGCGTGTGCTGCCGCTCGGTGTAGGCTGTGTCGTCGGGGTCGGTGCTGTCGGCTACCGAGAAGTGCTGAAACATGCCGCACACCTCCAGCCCGGGAAGCTGCCAGCAGGCGGCCAGCTGGCGCACCGCGCCTTCCAGATCGTACAGCGCGCCAAAGCCGATGCGGCCCATGCCGGTGTCCACCTTGAGATGCGCCTGTACAGTGCAGTGGGCCGCCGCGGCAGACGCGGACAGTGCCGCCGCGTATTCCGGGCTGTATACCGTCTGAATGATCCGCTGCCGATGCAGCACGATGGCCTGGGCCGGCTCGGTGTGGCCCAGGACCAGAATGGGTTGTTCCAGCCCGGCCCGGCGCAGATGCAGCGCTTCGGACAGGCTGCTCACCGCAAACCATTCCGCTCCCTCCTGGGCCAGCACCTGGGCGGTCATCACGTCGCCGTGCCCGTAGGCATCGGCCTTGAGTACCGCGCAGACCTTGGCTGGCCCCGCCAGTCGGGCGATCAGCCGGTAGTTGTGGCGCAAAGCATCCAGATCGATCTCTGCCCAACAGTGTTTTTCAAAGTTCATTCTGACACTCTCTCCCGTTCCCCAAACCGAGCGCCAGCCCGCGGCCGGTATGCAGAGGTTTCCAGCCGTCCAGGCCGTTGTCCTGCAAAGCGCCCAGCATCTTCTGGCGAAAAGCCGGGTCTTCCCGGGCCATCCGCTTCACAAAATCCTTGGTCTCCTGGCGTACGGTGGCGCCGTCGGCGGGGCAGCGGCTTTTGACCACCGGCAGCCCGGCATGCCGCACGGCGGCGGTCACCTGGGCCTCGGTGGCCAGCAGCAGCGGCCGGATCAGGGTCAGCTTTCTCCGGTCCAGCCAGGTCACGGGGGAAAAGCATCCCAGCCGGCCTTCCCGCCACAGATTCATATAAAAGGTTTCGATGGCGTCGTCCAGATGGTGGCCCAGCGCCACCTTGTTGCAGCCCAGTTCCAGCGCCGCGGTGTGCAGCGTGCCCCGCCGCAGTTTGGCGCACAGCGCGCAGGGATTGGGCTCCTTGCGCAGATCAAATACCACCCGCCCGATGTCGGTGCGGCGGATGTGATAGGGGATACCCTCCCGGGCAAACAGATCTTCCAGCGGGGCGCAGTCCATAGGAGCGCCGTCAAACTGGGGGTCCAGCGTCACCGCCACCACCTCGAAGGGAATGCCCAGATACCGGCGCAGCCGGCCCAGCCCCACGGTCAGAGCCACGCTGTCCTTACCGCCGGACACACCCACACACACCCGGTCGCCCGGGGCGAGCATCTCATAATCCTGGATCACTTTGCGCATCAGGCCTTCCAGCCGCTGCATGGCCGTCACCTCACATTCCCGACTATTATAGCATACCGCCGCCGCTTGTGAAGCCGATTTTTGCAAAAAAATACCCTGCCGGCGGCATTTTTGTACCGTGGCAGGGCAAAACGGAGCGTTCCAGAGGGATCAGGCGGCCTGCTCAAGGGAAGTCTCGCTCTCCAGCCAGGCGTCCAAACGGTCGGCCAGGATCGGGAAGGGCGCCGGCCCCTGCTCCAGCAGCCAGGTATGGAAGGTCATCTCGTCAAAGGCGCTTCCCAGCGCAGCCTCGGCGGTACGGCGCAGTTCCATAAACTCCAGATAGCCGCCCACATAGGTCATATAGTTGGCGGGTTCCGCGCACACATGGGCCATAAGTTCGCCGGCGGCGTCGCCGTTGAACCCCATCGCGTTCATCCATTCGGCCAACTGTTCTTCGCTCCAGCCGGCCCAGTTCACCTGCATATCCACCAGTGCGCTGATCTCCAAAGACAGCAGAGAGTTCAGCCGTGCCAGGCGGCGGTAGGTCTCGCTTTCATCCATATAACTGTAGGCGTACTCATACTCCACGTAGGTGGCCCACCCTTCCGAATAGCCGGAGGCGCCCAATTCATCGTTGAGCGGGTCCAGGTCCAGCAATTGAGTGTATACGGTTTGGTACAGGTGGCCCGGATACCCTTCATGCGCCAGGGTCGTGAACAGGGTCGTGGGATCCAGCATTGCGTTGTTGATATAAATGGTGTTTTTGTCCTGGCTGTCGATCGGCGGGATCATAAAGAAAGCGGGGGATGTGTAATCCTCCAGAGCGGCGGGTACATCCTTTACGGTGTAAGGCAGCTCTGCCAGGGCGGGAAAATCGTCTTTGCTGGCTTCCCGCAGCTGGGCAATGATCTCCTCCGCGGGCAGGGAACCCTGTTTCGGCACAGTGGAGGTAAACGCCTCATATCCCGCCGGGTCCTGCTGGTACAGGGCGCTCATCTCGGCCAGGGCGGTGCTGATCTCACTGACCAGAAGCTCCTGGTATTCCGCGACAGAGCGGTCGCTGCCCACCATGGCGCGCAAAAGAAGCTGGAAGTAGTCATCGCCGTCATCCAGGCGGGTAGCCAGCCCCTGGGGCTCGCCGCCCCGGGCAGCCAGTTCCCGGGCGCATTCGCCCAAAGAGCGGTAGGCGTCGGCCACCGGGCCGCAGACCAGTTCCCGGTTGCGGCTCTCATAGGTCTGCCGGTCTGCCTCGTTCAGCCAGCCCAGTTCGGCCAGACGCTCGGCAAAGCCGGTGATCAGCAGGCAGTCCTCCGGCGCGTCTGCGATCATCTCGCAGTAATCCGCGGCTTCGTTCAAGGTGTCGGCAGCCGCGATCATGCCCGCCTCGGCCCGCGCCCGTTCGTAGTCTTCCACAAAGGTGAAGTATCGGGGCAGATCTTCCAGCAGGGCCATATACACATCCAGATCCTTTTTCTCATAGAAGGAAAACTCCGCCAGGGTGATCAGGACGTTCGTATGCTGGCCGGTCACCGGTCCCAGCAGATCGTCGTAGAGTTCTTTCCCCGCAGCCTGTTCCTGCGTCGTCAGGGAAAAGTCCAAAATATCCCAGGTCAGCTGCTGGGCTTCGGTTAGCGCATCCCGGTCAAACCCATTCAGTTCACGACGGCTCTGTTTCAGGTCTTCCCGCACCGAGGCAAAGTCCAGACTCAGTTCGCCAAACGGTTCTTCGGTCAACCGTTCGAGCCCCCATTCCTCCGGACGGCTCAGCGTATAGTTCAGATTGATCGCGTTTTCGCCCACATCGTCGCAGAACTGCTGGCGGGTATAGGCGGCAAAGCGCTCGCTCTCGGTCATTGCAGGCTCGGAAGGCGCGCAGCCGGCCAACAGAAGCGCTGCGGTGGCTCCAGCCAGGATTCGGATGATTGGTTTCATGCAAACTCCTTTTCCGCGGGCGGCACGCCCGCTTGCCATGTATCTACATTCTTATAGTATATAATAAAACGGCTGGGTTTGCATCTGCTTTTTGCGTGGCAAGAACTGTTTTTTGGCAACAAAGCGAAAAATCGAACACGAGAAAACAAGAGCATATAAGAGAAAACATGAGTATTTTGAAGCTGTTCAAGAATAAATTGATTTTTTGCAAAAAAGGGCTTGACGAACGGCCTCCCATGCCCTATAATCTAACTTGCGTCCAATCGGACCTGACCGAAAACACCAAATCTTTCAGGGAGGAAATAGATTATGAGCACTACTCTGGCAAAGCCCGCCCAGGCGGCACGCAAGTGGTACGTCCTCGACGCGGCCGGCAAGCCGCTGGGCCGTGTTGCCGCCCAGGCCGCCGTGCTGCTGCGCGGCAAGAACAAGGTCACCTTCACCCCCAATGTGGACTGCGGCGACCATGTCATCATTATCAACTGCGACAAGGCGGTGCTGACCGGCAAGAAGCTGGAGAAGAAGTACTACCGTACCCATTCCGGCTGGATCGGCGGCCTGAAGGAGATTCAGTACAAGACCCTGATGGCGGAGAACTCCGACAAGGCCATGTTTGTGGCTGTCAAGGGCATGATCCCCGCCAACGCGCTGGGCGCCAAGGCCATGACCCGGCTGCGCTGCTATAAGGGCGCCGAGCATGACAACACCGCGCAGAAGCCCGAGAGCTACGAGTTTTGATTAGGAGGCAATAGAAGATGTACGAGACGAAACCTTATTTCTACGGCACCGGTCGTCGTAAGAATTCCGTTGCCCGCGTTCGCGTGTACACCGGCACCGGCAAGATTACCATCAACGATCGTGATATCAACGATTACTTCGGTCTGGAGACCCTGAAGCTCATCGTGCGTCAGCCCCTGGCGGTGGCCGATGTGGACGGCAAGTTCGACATCGTGGTCCGCGTGGGCGGCGGCGGCGTGTCCGGACAGGCCGGCGCTATCCGTCACGGCCTGTCCCGTGCCCTGCTGCAGTACGACGAGAACCTGCGCCCTGCCCTGAAGAAGGCTGGCTTCCTGACCCGCGATCCTCGTATGAAGGAACGTAAGAAATACGGCCTCAAGGCTGCCCGTCGCGCTCCCCAGTTCAGCAAGCGCTGATTGGCGTTTCAAACTGGTTCAAAGATGCTCAAAAACCCCGAAAAACTGCGGTTTTTCGGGGTTTTTCTATTTCACATCTTCTGCTCGCCTTTGTCTGTTTCTGGCAGGATTTGAACTGTTCTGACCCTGTTTTTCTTGATTAAAAATAGGATAATCGAGCATTTTGCCCCCCTTTATGATTAAAAAATAGGATAATCAGGAGCCCGAATCGAGCCGTTTTCGAGGTGCTTTTGCCTTGCCTTTTGTCCCTCGTTTTAGGAGCCTTTCTTTATGGTTTTCCTTCTGAAAGAGCTGGCCTGATTTGTCAGGATTTGACCAAACCGAATACAGTTTATCTTTCCTTCCCTCACAGTATCCAACCCCCTTGGGGCTGGCGAATGCTCGCACATTTGCGCTGCACATCTTTGAGCAGATACAATGAAGGCGAAAAGGAGGACTGCACTATGTGGAAACAGAAGTTCAAGATAACCCTCACCCCTGCTGAAAACAGCATTGTGATCCAGAGCCTGAATCGTCTGCGGAACACTCTGCTGCGGGAAAATCGGGACACCGGCTGCGTGGATGATCTTTTGCTCAAAGTCATGTGCGCCCCTGTCAAGAGAATTTGAAAACTACATATTGTTCCGTCTGAATCAAGCCGTTTATTCTTTCATAGAGTAGACGGCTTTTTTTCATGCCTATTTTGCCGCATACATAGCTGTCCGTCTTGCCAACGGGCAGCTAAATCTATCAAAAAGGAGGACATGAAAATGCCGGAACAGAGAAGCCGCCCGAAGGATGGCCGTGTCATCGCATTGGCCAATCAGAAAGGCGGAACAGGCAAAACCACCACAACGGTGAATCTGGGCATTGGTCTGGCCCGCCTGGGGCAAAAGGTTCTGCTCATTGACGCAGACCCCCAGGGCGACCTCACCACTTGCCTGGGCTGGCAGGATCAGGACAGCTTGCAGAC
>CASFJO010000035.1 GCA_949295035.1 uncultured Gemmiger sp. | reverse complement strand
GCTCTTCTATGCTAAGATGATGGTAGTTCATACAGTTCCCTCCCGGTGGTTTAGTTGTGTGGTAACTCTATTCTACCAGGGTTCTGTATGAACTTCTTTTTATTTTCCTAAAGTGTTGCACTTGATAGTATAATTCACCTTAATCAAAAACAGCAGGTCGGAATTCTCCGACCTGCTGAATGGGGTATGGGGGTCTGTGACCCCCCATATTGGCAGAATGAGCAGTTATTTTATTCGTGCAGTTCCAGGGGCAGACCGTCAGGGTCCCGGAAAAAGGTGAACCGCTTTTGGGAATAGGGGTCCAGCCGGACGGGTTCGGTGGCGATGCCTTTCGCGTTGAGGGCCGCGGCCTCCCGCTCCACATCCTCCACCCGGAAGGCCAGATGCCGCAGCCCCAGCGCCTCCGGCCGGGCGGGGCGTCGGGGGCGCTGAAAATTTCCAGCTCCACCCCGTCCAGGATCAGGTCCAGTTTCCAGTCGTTTTTCTCCGGGCGAAAATTCTCCCGCAGCACCGTAAATCCCAGCAGGTCCACATAGAAATGCCGGCTGGCCGGGTAGTCCCGCACCAGGATGGCCACATGATGCACCGCGCGCAGCGCCATGCCTCTCTCCCCTTTCCGCTTTTCTCAGCGCAGAACGACCTTGCCGTCCTGCGCGTCCACCGTCACCTCCGCGCCCAGGCTGCCCTCCAGCAGCCGCTCGGCCAACGGGTCCTCCACCTGGCGGCGGATGGTGCGCCGCAGATCCCGGGCGCCGTACTTGCCGCCGGCGGCGGCCTCCACCAGGGCGGCCAGGGCGGCGGGGGTGTAAGAGAAGGCCACGCCCTTGCCTGCCAGGCCGGGTTTGTACTCATCCAGCATGAGAGCGGCGATCTTTTGCAGGGTCTCGCCCTCCAGCGGACGGAATACGACCACCTCGTCCACCCGGCCCAGAAACTCCGGCCGGAGGAACTCGCCCAGCGCCTTGAGGGTCTTGCTCTCGCTCATCTGGGCGGCGGTCTTGTTAAAGCCGGTCTCCCCCACCCGGTCGGTGCTGCCGGCGTTGCTGGTCATGCAGATCACGGTGTTTTCAAAACTCACGGTGCGGCCCTGGGCGTCGTTGATGCGGCCCTCGTCCAAAATCTGCAGCAGGATGTTCATCACATCCGGATGGGCCTTTTCGATCTCGTCGAACAGCACCACGCTGTAGGGACGGCGGCGCACCTTTTCGGTCAGCTGGCCGGCCTCGTCGTAGCCCACATAGCCCGGGGGCGAACCGATCAGGCGGCTTACCGCGTGCTTTTCCATAAACTCGCTCATGTCCAGCCGGATCAGCGGGTCCGGGGTATCGAAAAGCTGCTCGGCCAGCTGTTTGACCAGTTCGGTCTTGCCTACGCCGGTGGGCCCCACAAAGATGAAGCTGGCCGGCCGGCGGCGGCCCGCCAGATCCGCCCGTGTGCGCTTGATGGCCCGGGCCACCCGCTCCACCGCGTCGTCCTGGCCGATGATCCGGGCCTTGAGGGCGCTCTCCAGCCCCAGCAGCTTGGCGTATTCGCTCTCCCGGATCTTGACCGCCGGGATGCCGGTCCACAGTTCAATGACCTTGGCCACGTCGTCCATGGTCACCGGGATATCCCGGGCGGCCGCCTCCAGGGCGGGCTGCTGCTCCTCCAGGCGGGCCAGCTCAGACTTTATGTTGGCCATCTGCTCATAGTCCAGCGGCTGATCGGCGGGGGTGTTCTCCAGCTGAGCCTCCTGAGCCTTGAGCGCCTCCAGCTTTTTGCCGTTCTCCAGCCATTCGGTGATCTCAGGATGGCGCAAACTACAGCAGGCGCAGGCCTCGTCCAGCAGGTCGATGGCCTTGTCCGGCAAAAAGCGGTCGGTGATGTATCGCTCGCTCAAGCGGACGGTGGCCGCCAGCACATCGGCGGGCACCTGCACGTGGTGGTAGTTCTCGTAATACTGCCGGATGCCCTGCATCACCGCGATGGCGTCGGCCACGCTGGGCTCCTCCACCTTGACCGGCTGGAACCGGCGTTCCAGCGCCTGGTCCTTTTCGATATACTTGCGGTACTCGGCAAAGGTGGTGGCGCCGATCACCTGCACCTGCCCCCGGGAGAGGGCGGGTTTCAGGATGTTGCCCGCGTTCATGGCCCCCTCGGAGTCCCCGGCGCCGGTGATGTTGTGGATCTCATCAATAAAAAGGATGATGTTGCCGGCGGCGGTGACCTCGCTGAGCAGCCCCTTGACCCGCTGCTCAAACTGCCCCCGGAACTGGGTGCCGGCCACCAGGGCGGTCAGGTCAAGCAGGTAGATCTCCTTGCCCTTCAGCTGGCTGGGCACCTGCCCCCGGGCGATGCGCTGGGCGATGCCCTCGGCGATGGCGGTCTTGCCCACGCCGGCCTCGCCGATCAGGCAGGGGTTGTTCTTCTGGCGGCGGCAGAGGATCTGGATGGTGCGGTAGATCTCCCGGTCCCGGCCGATGATGTCGTCCAGTTTGCCGGCGGCGGCCTTGGCGGTCAGGTTCTCACAGTAGGTGTCCAGGAACTTGCGCCGTGACCCGCCCTTTTTGCCCTCTTTTTTCTCCTTGCCGCGGCTGCCGATCCCAAAGGGAAAGGTGGCGCTGCCCCCGGCGGAAAACCCGTCGGGGCTGTCGGCGGGCTCGTCGGCAGGCTCTTCGGCGCCGTTCTGACCCATCATGGCGGCCAGGCCCGGCACACCGTTTTCCCCGGCTTCTTCCATAAAACTGGCCATGCGTTCTTCCATGCCTTCCAGATCTTTATCCGAAACGCCGAACTGTTTCATCAGGTCCTCCACCGGCTTGATGCCCAGCTCTTTGGCGCAGGTCAGGCAATAGCCCTCCTGCTTGGTCTGGCCCGCCTCGATCCGTTGCACGAACACGATGGCCGGGCGCTTTTTGCAGCGTACACACAACATAGCAACTACACCTCACTTGGGATACGGGGCATACCCCCGCGGGATCGCGCGGCGCGCGGCGTTACAAAAAAGGATTGAAACTGCTGAACAGGGAAAAAGCCACGCTGTCCCGCAGCACGGCCTGATTGAGCCAGGACAGGTTGTTGCCGGTGATGACCACCACGGCCCACACGCCGCACACCACCAGAAACACATCCATCACCCCGGCCAGCAGACCCATAAAAAATCCCAGAAAGCGATTGACCCCGCCCACCAGGGGAACACGGTTCAGGTTGGTGAGCACCGCCGCCAGGAAGCTGACCAGCAGCTTGCAGATCGCGAAACAGACAAAGAACACCACCACCGTGATCAGCGGTGTGACCAGCGGCTGGATCAGTTCCACCACCAGGCTGTGGGCCAGGTTGGGCGCGCCGTTGTTGAGCAGTTCGGTGGCGCTTTCCACCAGGCTCTGCTCCATGGCGTCGGGCAGAAAACCCGCGTATTTGTCCACCAGGGCGGCCATATCCACCGTGCCCTGCTGGCTGATGGTCGCCTGCAGCTGGCTGGTCAGCCCGCCCTCAAAGAAGTTGACAAATACCCAGTCCGCCACCTGGGGCGACAGGATCGCCGCCCCGATCAGGCCCAGCAGATTGCCCAGAAACTGGATCAGGCCGGCCACAAAGCCCTGCCGCATATACCGCAGGGTGACCACGGCCAGCAGCACCAGCATCAGAATATCAAAGATGTTTGCGATCGTCATGTGATACCTCGATTTTCAAGATCAGGCGGTTTCGATATCGGTCTCGTTGCCCTCCGAGAGGAGTTCGGCCGTCTCGGCGGTGAGCAGCAGCACCTTTCCACCCCGCACCAGCAGCGCTTGAGGGGCGGTGGAAGCGGTGTACTCCCAGTTCAGGTCGCCGGAAAAGTTGTAACTGTAGACGCTGCCGCTGTCCATACAATATGCGGCGGTGCGCCCGCACACAACCTGTTGGGCTTCATACAGGGTAAAATCGGCCAGCGCCGTGAGGGAATCGTTCAGGATCATCAGCCGATGGCTGTCATCCACCGTGCCCTCGCTGAGCAGCAGCGCGGTGGTCCGTCCGCACACCGAAACGTCCGCGGGGGTCTCACCGGGGGCGTAATCCAGGCGGGCCAGTTCCTCCCCTTTAGCGGAGAGTACGGCGGCAAAATTGTCGAATACCGCCAGCAGGCGGCTGTTGTCCAGCCATTCGGTGGCCAGCAGCAGGCTGCCCGCGGCCTCATAGGTGGCGGTGACATAGTCGCTGCCGGTGTCCAGCAGATGCACCAGGCTGACCAGCCGGCCGTCCTGGGTGCGGATAGCCCCCACCGCCAGCTGCCGGTTGTTCGGCGCGAAGGCCAGCGCCAGCGGGTCGCCCTCGCTCTCGGTGATGTGCCAGCCGTAGATCTGGCGGAACCGGGCATCGTAAACGATCAGTTCGGCGGTGCCCCGTGCGGAGGTGGTCAGAACCGCCAGGTTGTCGTTGTCGCTCATATCGCACAGAAGGATACTGCCGGACAGGCTGGTGGTATACAGGGTCTGGCTGCGGCTTTCCACCCGCAGTTCATACCCGCCCCGGCTGTACAGGCACAGATGGCTGCCGCCCGCCGCCAGACCCGGCCGGGCATAGCTGTGCTGAATGCTGCGCAGCTGCCGGCCGGAATCGGAATAGACCTGCAGGTCCTGGGTACCCAGCAGCGCAAAACCGCCGTTTACCGGTTGCACCGACACGGCCTGCCGCACCCCGGTATGCACCGGGAACCCAGGCCCCGGCTGCAGCCAGATCCGCACCGAGTCCAGCACGTCGCCCAGGCCCACCATGGCCGATCCGTACACGCCGCCCACCCCGGCCAGGATCAGCGCCACCACCAGCATGGCGGCGGCCGCTGCCAGCTGATGGCGGCGCTTGCGGCGGCGGCGTATCTCCGACAGGCGGGATACCCGCCCCGCCGGCCGCGGGGATCGCTGCTCGTCCATGGAAAGCCTCCTTTCAAACAAGAATCAGTCGCCGTAATCCACCGCCTGCAAAAACAGGCCCTTGGCGGGCAGGGTGGGCCCGGCGGCCTTGCGGTCCCGCCCGGCCAGGATGGCGTCCACGGCCTCGGGCGGGATGCGGTGCAGCCCCGCCTGCACCAGCGTGCCGGCCAGGATACGCACCATATTGTAAAGATAGCCGTCCGCCGTGACGGTGACGGTGACGAGCGTCCCCTCCCGCCTCACCTGGCAGCGGGTGACGGTGCGCACCGTGTCGCCCCGGGCGGCCACGTCGCTGCCGGCGGCGCAGAAGGCCAGAAAATCGTGGGCGCCCACCAGCCGGTCGGCGGCGGCCTGCATGGCCGCTGTATCCAGCGGGGCGTTGACTCGATGGTAGTAGGGTTCGTCGAAGGGCCGGTCGACGGGGCTGTTCCAGATGCGATACAAGTAGGTCTTGCTGTGGGCCGCGTACCGGGCGTGAAAGCCCTCGGGCACCTGATCGGCCGCCAGTACCCGCACATCCCGGGGCAGGTGGGCGTTGAGGGCCAGGGGCAGTTTTTGCAGCGGCACGGCACAGTCGGCGTGGAAGTTCAGGCAGAAGGCCAGCGCGTGCACCCCGGCGTCGGTGCGGCTGCACCCCTTGACCGGGGGCCGGGCGCCCAGCACCGCCTCCAGGGCGTTCTGAACGGTCTCGCAGACCGACACACCGTTGTTCTGCACCTGAAATCCGCAGTAGGCGGTGCCGTCAAAGCATAGCGTGAGCCGGATGTTCATATCCCTCACCACCCCGGCATGACAAAACGGGTACAGAAGATCAGCCCGAAACAGACCAGGCAGAAGGCCAGCGCCAGCCAGTCGCGCCCGGCAAAGCGCAGCACCTTCAGGCGGGTGCGGCCGTCACCGCCCCGGTAGCAGCGGCACTCCATGGCCATGGCCAGCTCGTCCGCCCGGCGGAAAGCCGAGATGAACAGCGGGATCAACACCGGGATCAGGGCGGTGACCCGCTGCTTCAGGTTGCCGGAATCGATCTGGGCGCCGCGGGCTTTCTGGGCGTTCATGATCTTGTCGGTCTCCTCAATGAGCAACGGGATGAACCGCAGCGCGATGGTCATCATCATGGCCAGCTCGTGCACCGGCAGCCCCAGCTTGGCAAAGGGTTTGAGCAGCCGCTCGATGGCGTCGGTGAGGACGATGGGGCTGGTGGTATAGGTGAGCAGGCTGGTGCCCGCGATCAGCGCCATGACCCGCACCGCGATCTGAATGGCGTAGACCACGCCCTCCTGGTAGATGCGGATGAACCAGAACTGGACCAGCGGCTGCCCGTCCCCCACAATAAAGAACAGGTTGAGTACGCCGGTAAAGACCACGATGGGAAAGATGGGTTTCAAGCTTCGGAGGATCAGCTTGAGGGGGATGCGGCTGATCCGGTAGAGCACCCCCAGCAGCAGCACGCTCAGGGCCAGGCCCAGGGGGTTGCTGCTGGTGAACAGCAGAATGATATAGGCCAGCACCAGCACCAGCTTGAGCCGGGGATCGGTGCGGTGCACGATGGAATCGCCGGGGAAGTGCTGGCCGATGGTGATGTCGCGCAGCATTTACAGCACCCCCTTTTCCCGGGCCCGTTCCAGGATCTTGTTTACCGCGTAGGGCATGGTGTACACGTCGGTGTTGATCTCCAGGCCCAGCTGGCGCAGCCGCAGGAAGATCTGGGTGATCTGGGGCACGCTGAGCCCCAGTTCCAAAAGGCGGGGCGCCTGGGCGAACACATGGGCGGTGGTGTCGAACATGGCCACCTTGCGCTGATCCATGACCAGCACCCGGTCGGCGTATTTGGCGATGTCCTCCATCGAGTGGCTCACCAGCACCACCGTGGTGCCGGTCTCCTTATGGAACCGCTTGATCTGGGACAGGATGGTGTCCCGCCCTTCCGGGTCCAGGCCGGCGGCGGGCTCATCCAGCACCAGGATGCGGGGCTGCATGGCCAGCACCCCGGCGATGGCCACCCGGCGCTTCTGGCCGCCGCTCAGCTCAAAGGGGCTGCGGCCCATAAACTCGGCGGGCAGGCCGCAGAACCGGGCCGCCACCTCCACCCGGCGGGCGATCTCGGCCTCGTCCAGCCCCATATTGCGGGGGCCAAAGGCGATGTCCTTGGCCACCGTCTCCTCGAACAGCTGGTACTCCGGGTACTGGAACACCAGCCCCACCAGAAAGCGGAACTCCCGGATCTTGCCCGGGTCGGCCCAGATGTCCCGCCCGTCCACATATACCTTGCCCGAGGTGGGCTTGAGTATGCCGTTGAAATGGGTGATGAGGGTGCTCTTGCCCGAGCCGGTGGAGCCGATGACCCCCACGAACTCCCCCTCTTCGATCTCGATGTTGATATCGTCCAGCGCTGTGGTGGCGTCCGGCATGCCCTGCCCGTAGATATGGGTCAGGTGTTCGGTCTTGATGATCGCAGCCAATTTCTCACGTCCTTACCGGCGGTGTGCGCCCGTTTTCGCGGGTCGCGCCCGCCCTTGTTTGCTGTGTGTTTCACTTCAGAAGTTCATACAGGGCCCGGGCGCATTCCTCGGTGTCGATGATGCCCTCGGGCAGCGGCAGGCCGGCCTTGACCAGCTCGTCCCGCAGTTCGGCCGCCTGGGGCACGTCCAGGCGCAGGCTGCGCACCTTCTCGGTCTGGCTGAACACCTCTTTCGGCGTTCCTTCTATGACCACCTTGCCCTCGCTCATCACCAGGACCCGATCGGCCTGGGCAGCCTCCTCCATATAGTGGGTAATGGCCACCACCGTGATGCCGAAATCCCGGTTCAGGTGGCGGATGGTCTTCATCACCTTCTCCCGGCCCCGGGGGTCCAGCATGGCGGTGGCCTCGTCCAGCACCAGGCAGTCCGGCCGCATGGCGATCACGCCGGCGATGGCTACCCGCTGCTTCTGGCCGCCGCTCAGCTTGTGCGGCGCCTTGTGGCGGTGCTTGTAGATACCGGCCATCTCCATGGCCTCGTCGATGCGGGTGCGGATCTCGGCGGGGGGCACGCCCAGGTTCTCCAGGGCAAAAGCCACGTCCTCCTCCACCACGGTAGCCACGATCTGGTTGTCCGGATTCTGGAACACCATGCCCACCTTCTGGCGGATATCATAGAGTTTGTCCTCATCGGCGGTATCCATACCCTCCACCGTCACGGTGCCCGCCTCGGGCAGCAGGATGGCGTTGAAGTGCTTGGCCAGGGTGCTCTTGCCGCAGCCGTTGGCCCCCAGTACCGCCACAAACTCCCCCCGGCGCACGGCCAGGGACGCGCCGTCCACCGCGTACACCGGGCTCTCCGGATCGTAGCGGAAGCGCACCTGCCGCGCCTGGATCATTTCGTCGTTCATTCCTTCGCCCCCCTGTTATCCTTCTTCCCACACGGCGGTGGCGCCGCAGGGCACCACCCCGCCGGTGGCGCTCACCGGCAGGCCGATCTCGTCGCACCAGGTCCGCCCGCCGTGCGCCGGCACAAGGCCGGTCTTGAGAATATACTCCATCACCGCCGGGGACAGGCCGGTGGTGTAGCTGTTGACCGCCACGAACAGCGGCTGTTGGGACAGCACCCCCTCGCAGAGGGTCATGAGATCGTAGATGTTGTCCTCCAGCTTCCACACCTCGCCCCCCGGGCCCCGGCCGTAGCTGGGCGGGTCCATGATGATGGCGTCGTAGAAGGAGCCCCGGCGGATCTCCCGGGCCACGAACTTGGCGCAGTCGTCCACGATCCAGCGGATGGGCCGGTCGGTCAGGCCGCTGGCGGCGGCGTTGTCCCGGGCCCAGGCCACGATGCCCTTGGAGGCGTCCACATGGCAGACGCTGGCCCCGGCGGCGGCGCAGGCCAGGGTGGCCCCGCCGGTGTAGCCAAACAGGTTCAGCACCCGCACCGGCCGGCCGGCGGCGGCGATCTTTTGCTGGTACCAGGCCCAGTTGACCGCCTGCTCCGGAAACACGCCGGTGTGCTTGAAACCGGTGGGGCTGACCACCAGGGTCAGCTCGCCCCAGCGGATGGTCCACTTCTCCGGCAGACGGCGGCGCATTTCCCAGCGCCCGCCGCCCTGGGCCGAGCGGTGGTACACCCCGTCGGCCTGCTGCCAGCGGGGATCGGCGGGCTGGCGCTTCCAGACCACCTGGGGGTCCGGGCGCACCAGCACCGCTTTGTCCCACCGTTCCAGCCGGTTGCCGGCGGTGGCGTCGATCAGTTCATAGTCCTTCCAGTTCTGCGCGGGGCGCATGGGGCAGCTCTCCTTACTTGTTCAGGATGCGCCGGACGATCATATCCTCGATGCGCCGGGCGCTGGCTTCGATGGCGACCGGGTCTTTGCCCTCCACCATGATGCGGATCTTGGGTTCGGTGCCGGACACGCGCACCAGTACGCGGCCCATGCCCATCAGGTTCTGCTGCTGGCTCTCGATGAAGCCGGCGATGTATTCGTCCTCTTTGTAGGCGGCCTTCTGGGCGGCGTTGGCCACCACGTTGACCATCACCTGGGGGAACTTCTCGTAAATGCCGTTCAGCTGGCTCATGGCACAGCCCCGGGCGGCCAGCAGCCGCAGCAGCATGCCGGCGGTCAGTTCCCCGTCGCCGGTGGTGGAGTGGCGCAGCAGGATCACATGGCCGCTCTGCTCGCCGCCGATCACATAGCCCTTGGCCCGCATCTCCTCCAGCACATACCGGTCGCCCACGGCGGTGCGGGCGGTGTGGATGCCCTGGGCCTCCATGTACTGCATAAAGCCCAGATTGCTCATGACGGTGACCACGGCGGTGTCCTCGGCCAGCAGGCCCTGTTCCTTCAGGTCCAGGCTCAGCAGGGCGATGATCTTGTCGCCGTCGATCTCGGCGCCCTTCTCGTCCACGGCCAGGCAGCGGTCCGCGTCCCCGTCGAAGGCGATGCCGCAGTCGTAGCCGCCCTCCACCACAAATTTGGCCAGTTTGTCCAGATGGGTGGAGCCGCAGTTCAGGTTGATGTTGCAGCCGTCCGGCTCGGCGCCGATAAAGGTGCAGTCGGCCCCCAGCCGGGGGAACAGCGCCTGGGCGGTGGCGCTGGCCGCGCCGTTGGCGCAGTCCACCGCCACCCGCAGCCCGGACAGGTCCGCGTCGATGGCTTTCGCCAGATAGTCCACATAGTCGGCCAGCGCGCCGTCCCGCCGGGTCACCCGGCCCACCTCCGCGCCGGTGCAGAGAGTCAACCCCTTGCAGTCGGCCAGCACATGGGCCTCGATCTCGTTTTCCACCTCATCCGGCAGCTTGTAGCCGTCGGAGGAGAAGATCTTGATGCCGTTGAACTCCACCGGGTTGTGGCTGGCGCTGATCACAACGCCCGCGTCCGCCCCGTACAGCCGCACCAGATAGGCCACGGCGGGGGTGGGGATGACCCCCAGCAGTTCCACGTCGGCGCCCACGCTGCACAGCCCGGCGGCCAGCGCGTTCTCCAGCATGTCGCCGGAGATGCGGGTGTCCTTGCCGATCAGGATGCGGGGCCGGTGGCTCAGGTGGGCGGTGAGCACCGCCGCCGCGCCCCGCCCGATGTTGAGCGCCAGTTCACAGCTCAGATCCTCGCCCGCCACCCCGCGGACGCCGTCGGTACCAAACAATTTTCCCATAGTCGTTTCCTCACTTTCTTGTGCGGAACGCCCGGCCCTGGCCGGTACGCCCCATTATACATTCAAAATATGAACGTTTCGTGTTTTTTATGGCGGCACACGCAAACCGTTCCCCATGGGTGAGGACCCGCTTTTTCCGGCTCTGCGGGCGAACCTTCCCTTCTTCCTGTGACGGCCTGTTTTTCAGCGGACAGGCAAACCGGTCAAAACATGCTCTGCTGGCCCGAATCCCGCACCGGGTCGGGCTTTTCCGGGGCATTCATACCCAGATGTTCATAGGCCAGCCGGGTGACGCACCGGCCCCGGGGTGTACGGGTGAGAAAGCCCATCTGCATCAGATAGGGCTCGCACACGTCCTCCAGGGTCACGGCCTCCTCCCCCAGCGCGGCGGCCAGGGTGTCCAACCCCACCGGGCCACCCCCGTACAGTTCGATCACCGCCCGCAGCAGATTGCGGTCCAGTTCATCCAGGCCCAGTTTGTCAATGGCCATGCGGCGCAGCGCCAGGCGGGCTGTCTCCCCGTCGATGGTGCCGTCCCCCAGCACCACCGCGAAGTCCCGCACCCGCTTGAGCAGCCGGTTGGCCACCCGGGGGGTGCCCCGGCTGCACCGGGCCAGCTCCAGCGCGCCCTCCTCGGTGCAGGGCTGTTCCAAAATGCCCGCCGACCGGCGGATGATCCGGGCCAGCTCCTCCGGGCTGTAGAGTTCCAGCTTGAGCAGCACCCCGAACCGGTCCCGCAGCGGGCCGGTGAGCTGCCCCGCCCGGGTGGTGGCCCCGATCAGGGTGAAACGGGGCAGATTGATCCGGATGCTCTGGGCGCTGGGGCCCTTGCCGATCATGATGTCCAGCGCGTAGTCCTCAAGGGCGGGATAGAGCACCTCCTCCACCTGGCGGGAGAGCCGGTGGATCTCGTCGATAAACAGCACGTCGCCCTCCTGCAGGTTGGTGAGCAGGGCGGCCAGGTCGCCGGGCTTCTCGATGGCGGGGCCGCTGGTGATGCGGATCTGCACCCCCATCTCCTGGGCCACGATGCCGGCCAGGGTGGTTTTGCCCAGGCCCGGCGGGCCGTAGAGCAGAATGTGGTCCATGGGCTCGCCCCGGCGCTGGGCAGCGGTCAGGTAGATGCGCAGGTTCTCTTTGACCTTCTCCTGGCCGATATAGTCCTCCAGCGTGCGGGGGCGCAGGCTGAGCTCCTCGCTCTCGCCGGGGGTCAGGTCCGGGCTGATGAGCCGCCCGGCGTTCGTATACAGTTGCTCGTCCATGGGTTATCTCCTCCCCGCCATGCTGCGCAGCGCCTGGCGCACCAGTTCCTCCACCGGCAGGCTGTCGTCCAGCCGGGCAACCGCCGCCGCCGCCTCGCCCTGGCTGTACCCCAGGCTGACCAGCGCGGCCAGCGCCTGGGACGCGGCCCCGGCGGGCGGCG
>CASFJO010000034.1 GCA_949295035.1 uncultured Gemmiger sp. | reverse complement strand
CCTCCCGCACCGCGGCGGGCGGCGTGTTCCACCTGTCCAGCCCGCTGCGCAGCACCCAGACCGCCGCCACCGCCAGTGCCGCCATCGCCACGCTGTTTGCCGCCCGGGAATCTCGTCTCATACGCCCGCCCCCTGTCTGGTTCTCTGTACGGGACAGTATGGCCGGGACCGGCCTCCATTATGCGGGACCGCCCGGCCGGCGGCCGGGCGGTCTTACGGTTTGCTTCCGTTTTCATTCCAGCTGGCCCCACAGGCACATACAGGCGGCCAGGCCCGCCAGCGGGGCGGTCTCACAGCGCAGGATGCGGGGCCCCAGCCCCACCGGCACGGCCCCGGCGGCGATGAGCGCCTCGGCCTCCTCGGGGGGAAAGCCCCCCTCCGCGCCGGTGATGAGGGCGGCGCTGCCCCCGGCGGGCGGGGCGGGCAGGGCGGCCTGACGCAGGGGCTGGCCGCCTTTTTCATAGAAGAACAGCACCTTGTCGAACCGGGGCACCTGCTGGCACAGCTGCGCCACCGTGAGGGGCATCGACACCGCCGGCAGCATCCCCCGGCCGCACTGTTTGGCGGCCTCGGCGGCGATGCGGGCGTAGCGGGCGTTCTTTTTGTCCTCGTTTTTCGGGGCGGCCACGCAGAACCGGCTGAAAAACGGGGTGATTGCCGCCGCGCCCAGTTCCACCGATTTCTGGATGATGGTCTCCAGCTTGTCCTGCTTGGGATACCCGGCAAAGACGGTCACCGCAAAGGGCGGTTCGGCGGTGCAGGGGCGGCGGGCGGTGATGCGCAGCCGCACCGTGTCCGGGTCGGCGGATTCCACCACCGCGTCGCAGTCGGTGCCCGCCCCGTCGCACAGCAGCACCGCGTCCCCGGGCCGGGCCCGCAGCACCCGGGCCAGATGGTTCGCGTCCGCCCCTTCCAGAAAGGCGGCGTCGCCCTCGATGCGGGCGGCAAAATACCGGTGCGCCATGGCTCAGGCCTCGGGCAGGGTGCACAGGAAACACTCCCAGCCGTTCTTTTCCCGCACCTCGTCCACCCGCAGGCCGGCCGCGGCCAGCCCGGCGGCCACCTCGTCCCTGCGGGTGTCGATCACCCCGCTGGCCATGAAATGCCCGCCCGGCGCCAGCAGGGCCGGGATGGCCGGGGCCAGGCTCAGGATGGCGTTGGCCACGATGTTGGCGCAGATGATGTCGTATCGGCCGCTGGCCTTGTCGCTCAGATCGCCCACCAGCACGGTGAACCGGTCCTGCGCCCCGTTGAGGGCGGCGTTCTCCCCGGCGGTGCGCACGCACATCGGGTCGATGTCCACCCCTTCGGCGGTCTTTGCCCCCAGCTTCAGCGCGGCGATGGCCAGGATGCCGCTGCCGGTGCCGATGTCCAGCACCCGCTCGCCGCCGGCCACCAGCTGATCCAGCGCCTCCAGGCAGAGGGCGGTGGTCTCGTGGGTGCCGGTGCCGAAAGCCAGGCCCGGGTCCAGGCGCAGCACCGCCCGGTCGGTGTCGAAACTCTCCCAGCTGGGCACCACCGCCAGCCGGCGGCCGATGATCATGGCATGGTAGAAGGCTTTCCAGCCGTTCTCCCAGTCCTCTTGCTCCACGCCGGCGGTGTCCAGGGTATAGTCGGCCCCGGCCGCGGCCAGACGGTCGTGCAGCAGCTGCAGCACCTGGGCGGGGTTTTCCTCGGGGGACAGGTACAGGTGCACGGTCACCTTGTCCCGGTCCCGGGCCAGCAGTTCCGGTTCGATCAGGTCCACATGGGCGATCGCCATGACCTGCTCCTCCAGATCGGCGTAGTCTTCGATGTAGATGCCGCCGCCGGAGATGCCGGTGGCGATCGCTTCGGCGGTGTCCGCCCAGCGGCGGGGCACGGTGACGCGGATGTCGGTCCATTCCATAGAGTTTCGGGCTCCTTAACGTAAAATTGCGCGGCGATGCCGCCGTTTTTCTCAGTATACACCGCCCCGCCCGGAAAGGCAATCCGCCCCGGCTTTGCCGCACAGCAAAGGCCCGCGCACAACCACGCGGGCCTTGTCCCGTTGTTTTTCCCGGGGCCGGAGGATTCCGGCCCCTATCTCCGGGGTCTGGGGGGACGTTGTCCCCCCAGATCGGCCTCTCGGGCCTCCCGGCGGGCGCGGCGGGCGCGGCGGGTCCATTTGCGGTACCGGCGGTCCAGCGCCCAGGTATAGGCCAGGGAGGGCAGGGAGACCGCCACCATCACGGCGCAGACCACCGGCCAGGCGGGCGGCGCAGCGTGCAGCAACGCCCAGACCGCCAGCCAGGGCAGCCCCAGAAGCAGCCAGGACAGGCCCAGACGCCGGGTGAAGCGGGCGGTCCAGCGGTGGCCCCGGTAACAGGCGGGCAGCCGCTGCCATCCCGCCAGCCCCAGCAGGCCGTAGACCGTGTAAAACGCGCCCAGCATCAGCAATACGTTCATGCCGTTTCCTTTCCCGCGCGGCGGGGATCAATAGCCCCGCAGCACAAAATACACCACATACACCCAGCCCAGCAGCCCGTGCACGATGGCCCAGCCCACCGAATGCCAGGTGCAGTAGCTCAGCACCATGGCCAACGCGCTGCCGAATCCAAGCCCCTTGCGGACCGTTTTGCGCACCACGGTGGTGCGGGACGGCTGTTCCTGCATGGCGGTTTCCTCCTTGTAAGCGGTTTATTCCGCGGCCTGTTCCTCCTGCGCGCCCACGTCCAGGCTCACGACCTTCCAGCCGCCGTCCTGCCGCACCGCGGCGATGTGGTACTGGCTGGGGTACTTCCGGTCCTCCAGGCCGGGTTTGGTCACCACAAAGGTGAAGGACACGTCCCCGGTCCAGGCGTCAGGGCTGACGGCCGCCACGTTCTCCACCTTGAGATCGTCGAACCGGACCCCGGTATGGGTCACATACCAGCCTACATAATACCCGCGCAGCCCCTTGTACAGGGCGGTGTCCGGATACAGGATCCTGGCCAGCTGGCTGAAGCTCACGTCCTCCGAAATGAACTGGGCGTACTGTTTGGCCGCCTGTTCCAGGAAGGCGGCCGCCTCGGCCCGGCCGGCCTCATCCTCCGGCATGCCCGCCGCGGCGCTGTGCTTTTTGTCGTCCCGGGTCACCGGGCACACCGCGCCGTCCTGCTCGGCGGTGATCTGCGGCGCCGCGTACAGGCCGTCCACCGTCCAGCTGACCACCCGGGGGGCGGCGTCGCCCATATCGGCAAACCCGTCGGCCGGGCTGTCCGTGCCGGCGGCCGCGTCCAGCGCGACCCCGTTCACCCGCATCGTCACCCCCGCCGGGGCGGTCACGGTGTACGCGGGCAGGGTGGTGAGGGCGGGGGCGGCCTGCCAGCCGCCGTTGACCGCCGTCAGGGTAAAGCGGGTGGTGACCTTGCCGTCCACCGCCAGGGCATAGCCCACCGCGTCGCCCTGTTTGTCTCCTTTTACAAAAGCCAGCCGGTCCCGGTCGCCGGGGATGTCGGCCAGGGCGGCCCGGGCCGCGCCGGCCCAGCTTTCCAGCGTGGCCACGCCCTCGGGCACAAAGCCCGCCGCGTCGGCCAGGGTCTGGTCGTCCGCGGAGCGGGCCAGTTCTACCAGCGAGAGGATCGCGTGCTCCGGCGTGGACAGCTCATACTGCTCCAGCGCGCCCCACAGCAGCGTCAGCAGCACGCCGCCCGCCACCGCCAGCAGGGCGGCCCATCCCGCCAGCATCCGGCCGAAGGACAGCGCGTATCGTTTGGTCGTTTTTTCCATGACAAGCGCCCTCCTTTACATCACAATGAAGGCGGTGGGCAGCCGCCGCGGTCCGTACAGGGAAGAACACACGTTGATGGTCTCGCCCTGGTAGACCATCTGGGTGCTGGACCCGCCGTCCAGATTGGCGGCGTTGATGGCCCCGTAGTCCAGCATGACCTGGATGCAGTCCTCATAGCTGGCGCCCAGGCTCTGGGGCTGGCGGCCGTCGATGGTCAGCAGCAGCACCGCGCCGTCCGCCCGCTGGCCGATGACGGTGCGGGGGTTCAGCCCGCCGCCGCTGCCGGTGACCTCGGCGGGTTCGCCGTTGACGATGAACACCGGCCCGAAGCTCAGCGCGTCCCGGATGCCCCGGTCCAGCGCCTCCTGCCCGGTCATGGTGCCCACCACCAGATGGTCCTCGGCGTCAAAGCCGATCAGCGAATAGGCGCTGTTGGTGCCGCCCGCCAGCAGCTTGCCGTCCCGGATGACCAGGCCCAGCGGCATACCGCCGTTGCCCACGCCGTTCAGGTCCACAAAGCCGCCGCCGTTGATGGCGGCCACCGCGCCGGTCTCCTCCACATATTCCAGCAGCCGCTTGCCGGACACATCCGGCGAAAAGCTGTCCAGGCTGGCCACCTTCACCCGGGAGGGGTCGTGCACGATCATCATCTTGCCCTTGAAGGAGGCCCCGCTCACATCCTCGATCTCGATGGTGTCCAGGGGCAGCGCGTCCTCCGACTGGGTGAACTCCACCGACGTGTCGGTGACCGCGCCCGAGTCCAGCACCCCGTTCTTGGCCCGGATGGCCTCGATCCGGCTCTCGTCAAAGAACAGCCGGGGGATAAACTTGAGGGCGCTGGTCTCCATGCAGGTATTGACGAACAGGTCCCGGGCGCAGGGGCTCGGCCCGAGACAGATCACCGCGCTGGCGCCGAAACAGAACAGCACCAGCATCCCCAGCGTGACCCCCAACCCGGCCAGCACGCGCAGCGCCGGGTTGGCACGGGGCCGGCGCCGGCGCCGGCTCCGCGGCCGGTGCTGCGGGGCGG
>CASFJO010000033.1 GCA_949295035.1 uncultured Gemmiger sp. | reverse complement strand
GATGTTAAGGAGCTGCTGGGCCACAAGAGTGTAAGTACCACATTGGGGGTCTACGCCCACTCTTCTCGGAAAGAAAAAAAGTCCTCTGCAAAACTGCTTGATAAGATGGCAGTAGCAGAATGAAAAAGTTTTCCCTTATTTTTTCTGGTAAGGGAAAAAACAAGGGAAAACCAATACACCGGATCTTCCAAAAGCCCGGAAATATCAGTGTTTCCGGGCAGGTTGGAAGAAAACTTAAATAAATCGGCATTTCCGGGCACGGGGCCTTTTCGCGGATACGGCAGGTAAAAACAAAAAGCGCATTGAGGGCACATCAAAAAGCAGCCGCAAAAAGATCGGATCGCGGGCCGGCTGCGTTTCAAAGAATTGCCGGACATCTTCACGGGTAGCAGGAATACCGAGGCATAAAAAGATGCCCCTTGAGGGGCGCTGCGATCAGTATGCCCCCTTACCGGGCTTACACAAACCACCGGCTTAGCCGGTGGTTTTCCTTTTCGCGGAGCCCCAAAAACAGGGCGGCGCCGATCCGTCCCGGTGGACCTGCCGCCTTCAGGCCCGATGCCCGCCCCGTGACAGGGCATCCGCAAGCGGTCGCGGCGACCGGCATACCGGGGAAAAACCCGGCGTTTCCGGAACAAAATTTGCCCATAACAGAGAATTTTCCCCGCGGAGGCCGACAAAAGATGATATTTTTGTGAACAACCGGTATAATGGGCCTGTTCGATTTTTTTGTAAGGAGGAAGATTATGGAAAACACCAAGCAATACGCCCAGCCCGGCCAGTTTGAAGGGCGGCTGCCGCTGGCGCAGGCTATCCCGCTGGGCCTGCAGCATGTTCTGGCCATGTTCGTGGGCAACCTGACCCCCATCCTCATCATCACCAATCTGTGCGCTGCCATGGGCGGGGCGGACGAGTTTGCCGCCATCCAGGTATCCCTGCTCCAGAACGCCATGCTGGTGGCCGGCGTCGTCACCCTGGTGCAGCTGTACGCCATCGGGCCGGTGGGCGGCAAGGTGCCCATCATCATGGGCACCAGTTCCGGCTTTATCGGGGTGTTCCAGAGCGTTGTCAATGTTATGGGCGGCGGCATCGTGGCATACGGGGCCATCATGGGCGCTTCCCTGATCGGCGGCGTGTTCGAGGCGGTGCTGGGGGTGTTCCTCAAGCCGCTGCGCCGGTTCTTCCCGGCGGTGGTCACCGGCACAGTGGTGCTCTCCATCGGCCTGTCCCTGATCGGGGTGGGCGTGGGCAGCTTTGGCGGCGGCACCGGCGCGGCCGACTACGGCTCGCTGGAGAATCTGCTCATCGGCCTGGCGGTCATGGTGATCGTGCTGGTGTTCAAGCACGGGGCCAAGGGGCTGGCCAGTTCCTCCTGCATTTTGCTGGGCATCATTTGCGGCTATGTGATCTGCGCGGTGCTGCCCTTCTTCCTCTCCACCACCGGCGTCACCGCCGAAGGCGTGGAATACACCAAGGCCTGGGTGCTCAACTGGGACAAGGTGCTGGAAGCCTCCTGGTTCGCGGTGCCCCAGCTGATGCCGGTCAAGCCGGTGTTTGATCTGCGGGCCATCCTGCCGGTGATGATCATGTTCATCGTCACCGCCGTGGAGACGGTGGGGGATATCTCCGGCGTCACCGAGGGCGGTATGGGCCGCGAGGCCACCGACACCGAGCTGTCCGGCGGCATCATCTGCGACGGCCTGGGCTCCAGCTTTGCGGCGCTGTTCGGTGTGCTGCCCAACACCTCCTTCAGCCAGAACGTGGGCCTGGTGACCATGACCAAGATCGTCAACCGCATGGCTCTGGCCTGCGGCGCGGTGTTCCTGGTGCTCTGCGGGCTTCTGCCCAAGCTGGCGGCGCTGGTCTCCATCATGCCCCAGAGCGTGCTGGGCGGCGCGGCGGTCATCATGTTCTCCTCCATCGTGATGAGCGGCATCCAGCTGATCACCCGGGAACCCCTCACCACCCGCAGCATGTCCATCGTGTCGGTGGCGCTGGGCCTGGGCTATGGCCTGGGCGCCAACAGCGCGGTGCTGGCCGGCCTGCCCCAGGCGGTGCAGCTGGTCTTTGGCGGTTCCGGCATCGTGCCCGCCGCCTTCGTGGCCATCTTCATGAATGTGCTGCTGCCCAAAGAAAAGGCAAAAGCGTAACAGGAAACCAACAGCGAACCCCCGGCCGGCTGGCCGGGGGGTTCGCTGCGTTTTATACCTGTGGTTCAATATTTTTTGAACCAACTGTACCGATGATGCCTGGTCTTTGCGCCGGCGTGTGGTACAATCAAGGCAGAGAACAGGAGGTGCGGATATGCAACTGTCCCTTGCACAAAACATAAGCCGCCTGCGCAAAGAAAGCGGCATGACCCAGGAACGGCTGGCGGAGGCGCTGGGGGTGAGCTTTGCGGCGGTGTCCAAGTGGGAGCGGGGCGCGGCCACGCCGGAGCTGGGGCTGATCGTGGAGATGGCGGACCTGTTTGCCGTGTCGGTGGACGCGCTGCTGGGGTATGAGGCGGGCCGCGGCAGCCGGGCCGCCCTGGTGGAGCAGCTGAGTGATCTGGAACACGAGCCGGAGAGGGAGGACGCTCTGGACCGGGTGGAATCCGCGCTGCGGCGGTATCCCAACTGCTTTGCGGTGGTGTACCACAGCGCGATCAACTATCGGGTGCGCGGCATACACCGGAACGACGCCGCCTGTGAGCGGCGGGCGCTGGAACTGTTCCGCCAGGCCAGCCGCCTGATCGGCCAGAACACCGACCCGGCGATCAGCGAGACCTCGCTGCATCAGGAGATCGCCCAGACCTGCCTGGCTCTGGACGATTGGGAGAAGGCCGCGGAGATATTGAAAGCGCACAACCCCTGCCGGCTGAACCACCCCCTGATCGGGCAGATCCTGGCCAGCTGGAGCGGGGAACCGCGGCAGGCGCTGCCCTACCTGTCCAGTGCGCTGCTGGACATGCTGGTCGCCTATACGCAGATCGTGACAGGATATCTGAACCTGTACGAAAAAACCGCCGACTGGGACAATGCCGCCGCCCTGCTGGACTGGGCGCTGCCGTTCTATGCGGGGCTGAACCGGTCGGACGGGGCTGCCTTTACCGACAAGTGCGAAGCCACGCTGTGGGCGATGCGGGCGCATATTCATCTGCGGCAGGCGCGGCCGGACAAGGCGCGGGACTGCCTGCGCCTGGCCCTGGCCATTGCCCGGCGATTCGACGCCTCGCCCTGCTACGACGGCACCAGCCTGCGGTTTGTGGACCGGCTGGAAAAGGCCACGGCGGTGGACGATCTGGGCCCCACCGCCCGGGAGGGGATCGAGCGGACGGTGGCGGAACAGAACGATACGGAACTGACCGCGCTGTGGAGGAGGGTCATCAGTGAAGAGTAAGCGGAAGGAATACATCGCGCAATTTTACCGGGGCAACCGGGGCATGTTCCTGCTGGCGGCGCTGACCGCCCTGCTCACCTCCGGGCTGCATCTGGTGATCGCCCGGGCGCTGCAGCAGATGATCGACGGCATTTCCGGCGTGCCGGGCGCGCCCGGCCTGGCCGGGATGGCGGGATGGATCGCCGCCGTGCTGGCGCTGATTTTGCTGATCCAGGCAATGGAATACAGCTTTCAGCCCCGCTTTATCCAAAAGGGCATGCAGCAGTACAAGGAATACGCTTTCGGCAAACTGACCCGGAAAAGTCTGGAAAGCTTTGACCAGGAGGCCAGCGCCCGGTATCTGGCCGCCTTTTCCCGCGACGCGGAGACCATCGAAGCCGGCTGCCTGGAGGGGCGGTTCCAGCTGCTTACAAGCGCCGCGGACTTTATCGGCGCGCTGGTGATGATGCTGCTCTACAGCCCGGTCATGACCGGCATTTCCTGCGCCTTTTTCATCCTGCCGGCAGGGGTGTCGCTGCTCATGGGGCGGCGGATCCAGCAGGCCGAGCGCCAGGTATCGCAGAAGAATGAGACCTTTACCGCTACCCTGAAAGACAGCCTGGGCGGGTTTTCGGTGATGAAAAGTTTCCGGGCCGAGGGGCCCATCCAGGCGCTGTTTGCCGGCAGCAACCGGGCCATGGAGCAGGCCAAATGCCAAAAGCGCCGCCAGGTCATCGCCCTCGGCACCCTGGCCAGCCTGGCAGGGGTGCTGGCCCAGCTGGGCACCTTCTGGGCGGGGGCCTGGCTGGCCTTTTCCGGCGCGCGGATCACGCCGGGCGTGCTGATCGTTTTTATCAATCTGGCTGCCTATGTGATCGAACCGCTGCAGGTGATCCCGGAGCGGCTTGCGGCCCTGCGGGCGGCCGAGGGGCTGATCGACAAGCTGGCCGACGCCCTGGAGGAGCCCGCGCGCCAGCCGGGCACGCCTCTTCCCGACCGGCTGCGCCAGGGCATCGAGCTGCGGGACGTGTGCTTTTCTTATAAGGGGGAGAGCCGCCCCGCGCTGGAGCACATCTCCGCGCGGTTTGAGGCGGGCGGGTGTTACGCGGTGGTAGGCGGGTCGGGCAGCGGCAAGTCCACCCTGCTGGGGCTGCTCACCGCCGGCCGCCGGAACTATTCCGGCGAGATCCTGTACGACGGGCGGGAGCTGAAAACGGTCAGCATTGAATCGCTCTACGATCTGGTGGGGCTGATCCAGCAGAAGGTGTTTTTGTTCGATGCCTCCATCCGGGACAACATCACCCTGTTCCGGGATTTTCCGCAGGAGCAGGTGGAGCAGGCCGTCCAAAAGGCCGGGCTGGCTGCGCTGATCGAGGCCCGGGGCCCGGCGTACCGCTGCGGCGAAAACGGGCGCGGCCTTTCCGGCGGGGAGCAGCAGCGGGTGGCCATCGCGCGCAGCCTGCTCAAACAAAGCCAGGTGCTGCTGGTGGATGAGGCCACCGCCGCCCTGGACCCGGCCACCGCCCGGCAGGTGACCCTTTCCATCCTGGAACTGGCGGGCATCACCCGCATCCTGGTAACCCACCGGCTGGACGAGACGCTGCTGCGTCGCTGCGACGGCATCCTGGCGCTGAAAGACGGCCGCATCGCGGAGTTCGGCGCCTTCGACCAGCTGATGGCCAGCAAGGGATATTTTTATTCGCTGTTCACGGTGACCCAGTGACCAAATGCCCCCGCCGCCTGGAAATGGACCCGGATGGCGGGGGTATTTTTTGTTTGTTGAAAGCAGAGAGGCCGGGACGCACGGGACCGGCGCGGCAAGTGCGCGCCCGCCTGGCAGGCACGGGCCATGGCGCGGAGAGAAAAAGCAAGCGCCCCGGTCGAGAGACCGGGGCGCTTGTGCGGGGCAGGCCCGCAATGAACTGGCTCCCCAAGTTGGACTCGAACCAACGACCCTGCGGTTAACAGCCGCATGCTCTACCGACTGAGCTATTGAGGAATATCTGCTGCCGTGTGCGGTGTGGTGACCCGTGGGAGAATCGAACTCCCGTTTGCGGCGTGAGAGGCCGCCGTCTTGACCGCTTGACCAACGGGCCATGACTGCACAGGCAGCTTATACAGTATAACCGATGAAAAGCGGTTCTGTCAACACTTTTTCGCGATTTTTTTGTGGGGCGAAGGTTTGCATCCTGGCGGATTTTATGCCATAATAGAGAAAATCAACATCTGTCCCGCACAGACGGGCCAGACAGGAAAGGTCGGGTTTTACCTATGGCGGACCGCCCCAATATTGTACTGATCATGACCGATGAGATGCGCGGCGATTGTATGGGCTTTGCCGGGCATCCCGATGTAAAGACCCCGTATCTGGACAGCCTCGCGGCCAAGGGGGTGTATTTCCCTCACGCCTATTCGGCCTGTCCCACCTGCGTGCCCGCCCGGGCGATCCTGCACACCGGGCTCAGCCAGCGGCACACCGGCAAGGTGGGCTATCAGGACGGGGTGGACTGGAACTACGGCTGCACCATGGCCGGAGAACTGAGCAAGGCGGGGTACTATACCCAGTGCGTGGGCAAGATGCACGTGCATCCTCTGCGCAACTATCTGGGGTTCCACAACGTGGAACTGCACGACGGGTACCTGCACGAATACCGGTTCCCCGGGGTGGACCATTACAGCAACCAGACCTATGCCGACGATTACTTCTACTGGCTGAAGGAGCAGCTGGGCGGCGACGCGGACGTGACCGATTCCGGCATGGACTGCAACGGCTGGACCGCCCGGCCCTGGCCTTACGCGGAGAAATACCATCCCACCAACTGGGTGGCCAGCCGCAGCATTGACTTCCTACGCCGGCGGGACCCCCGGCAGCCCTTCTTTTTGATGGCCAGCTTTGTGCGGCCCCACGCGCCATACGACGCGCCGCAGTGGTACTTTGACCTGTATAAGGACAAAACTCTCCGGCCGCCGCTGCGGGGCGACTGGGACAACATCGCGCAGCTGGAACAGCAGGGCTGGGTCTACAACAACAGCACCGGCCCCCGGGACCCGGAACTGATCCGCCAGCAGCAGGTGGGGTACTACGCCTGCATTACCCATGTGGATCACCAGATCGGCCGGCTGCTGATGGCCCTGACCGAACACAAACTGATGGACAACACGGTGATCCTGTTCACCAGCGATCACGGCGAGATGCTCAGTGACCATGGCCTGGACCGCAAGTCTCTGCCCTACGAGGGCAGCGCCCGCATCCCCATGCTGATCTGCGGGCCCGAAAAGTATGTGGGCCGCGGCGGTCGGGTGGACCAGTCGCTGGTGGAACTGCGGGACGTGATGCCCACCTGCCTGGAACTGGCCGGCGCGCCCATCCCCGCCCATCTGGACGGGCAGAGCATGCTGCACGGGGTGGACCGCACCTGGCTGCACGGGGAGCATACCTTCTGGGTCAACGACGCCTCCAGCCAGTTCATCGTGACCGCTCACGACAAGTTTATCTGGTTCACCCAGCGCAACGAGGAGCAGTACTTTGACCTGGACAAGGACCCTGACGAGACCCACAACGCTATCCATGACCCGGCGTATCAGGCCCGCATCGCCGAGCTGCGCCAGCTGCTGGCCGGGGCGCTGAAGGATTCGGAGGAGGGCTACTCCGACGGCGAACACCTGATCCCCGGCCGCACCCCGGTGAACTGCCTGTCCAACGTGCGGGAGCGCAACTGCCCGGATACCTTCTGATATGGCCCGTCTGCTGAACGAGATCCGGCCCTGGCTGCCGCTGGCGCTGCTGGCCTGGCAGGCGGCGCTGTCCCTGCTGGACTTTGCCCTCTGCGGCTGGGACAAACGCTGCGCCCGCCGCGCCCGCCGCCGCGTGCCGGAACGCCGGCTGCTGGGCCTGGCCGCCCTGGGCGGCGCCGCCGGCCTGTGGGCCGGGATGTATGCCTTCCGCCATAAGACCCGCCACTGGTACTTTGTCTGGGGCGCGCCGGCGCTGGGGGCGCTGCACCTGGCGCTGCTGGCGGCCAGCATGTATTACTGTCTGTTATAAATTTTTAATAAACAACAAACCGGACACGCCGCGGCGTGTCCGGTTTTGTTCATTTTACCCGCACGTAACTGCGGCTGCTGTTGTCCTTCATCTTTTCGGTGCGCACCTCAAAGATGCCCAGAGACTGCACCAGCAGAGTCAGCTTGGAGAAGCCGAAGTTGCGCACGTCAAAGTCCGGCATCCGCTTGACCAGCAAGGTGCCCAGCGCGCTCATGCTGAGCCAGTCGTCCTCGTCGGAGTTCTCGGCCACGATGGCCCGCACCGTGTTGCAGACCGAAGCCAGTTCCGGGCTTGCCTCGGGGGGCTGCTTCCTGCCGGCGGCGGGCTTGCCGGCGGCGGGCGCCGGGGCGGTTTTGGGATCGGCCTGCTGCACGGGGTCGGCGCTGACCAGCACGTCCAGGTACTTGAACCGGTTGCAGGCGGCGATAAAGGGCTTGGGGGTCTTGCGTTCCCCCATGCCGATCACCTCCATGCCGCCTTCCCGCAGCCGGGTGGCCAGCCGGGTAAAGTCGCTGTCGGAACTCACCAGGCAAAAGCCCTCCACCTTTTCGGTGTAGAGGATGTCCATGGCGTCGATGATCATGGCCGAGTCGGTGGCGTTTTTGCCGGTGGTGTAGCTGTATTGCTGGATGGGGGTGATGGAGTAGTCCAGCAGAACGTTTTTCCAGCTGGACAGGTTGGGGCTGGTCCAGTTGCCGTAGATGCGTTTGTAGGTGGCGATCCCGTCGTTGGAAACCTCGTCCAGGATCACCTTGATGTACTGATCGGAGATATTGTCCGCGTCGATCAGCACGGCGAATCGCTTGTCGCCTGCCATAAGGGCGCTCACCTCGTCTTTCTTTTGTCTACCAGTATACCATACTTCGGGACAAAATGCTTGCGAAATCGCCATGCCCGGGAGTATAATGGGAAAAATCCCGCCGCCTTTGCCAGGGCCGGCCCCCTGTTCGGGGCCGTGCGGCAGAGCGCGGCGCCATCGTTGTCGCCCCTGGAACGGGCGGGAAAGGACGGAAGCTTATGAAAATTGCTGAGAGTGTACTGGATCTGGTGGGGAATACCCCCTTGGTGGAGCTGAGCCGCTTTGCGCGGCAAAGAGGCCTGGGCTGCCGCCTGGCGGCCAAACTGGAGAGCCGGGAGCCCGCCGGCAGCGTAAAAGACCGGGTGGGCGCTGCCCTGCTGCGGGACGCGGAGGAACGGGGCGCGCTGAAACCGGGCGGCACCGTGATCGAGCCCACCAGCGGCAACACCGGCATCGGGCTGGCTATGGCCTGCGCGGTGAAGGGATACCGGCTGATCTTGACCATGCCCGAGACCATGAGCGTGGAGCGGCGCAAGCTGCTGGCCGCCTACGGGGCCGAACTGGTGCTCACCGAGGGGGCCAGGGGGATGACCGGCGCTATTGAGAAAGCCAGGGAACTGGCGGCCGCCATCCCGGGCAGTTTCATCCCCGGGCAGTTCGATAACCCGGCCAACCCGGCGGCCCATTTTGCCGCCACCGGCCCGGAGATCTGGCGGGACACCGACGGCCAGGTGGCCATGTTCGTGGCGGGGGTGGGCACCGGCGGTACCCTGACCGGCACCGGCCGCTACCTGCGGGGGCAGAACCCGGCGGTGCGGCTGGTGGCGGCCGAGCCGGCGGGCAGCCCGGTGCTCAGCGGCGGCAAGGCCGGGCCCCACGGGCTGCAGGGCATCGGCGCGGGGTTCGTGCCCGCCGTGGCCGATGTGTCGCTGTTTGACGCGGTCGTGACCGTGACCGAGGCCCAGGCCTACGCCGCCGCGCGGCAGCTGGTCAAGACCGAGGGCATCCTGGCGGGCATCAGCGGCGGCGCGGCGCTGGAGGCCGCCTGCCGGGCGGCGGCCGGCGAGGAGTGGGCCGGCAAATGGGTGGTGGTGCTGCTGCCGGATGGCGGCGACCGCTATCTGTCCACCCCGCTGTACAGCGAAGAATGACCAAAAAGCGGCGTGGTGCCCCGGGGCAGCCCGCCGCTTTTGCTTGGCCGGATTCAGGGGGCGGCCTCCATGGTGAGCACCCCCCGGGCGGGCAGGCAGGCTGCAAGATTGT
>CASFJO010000032.1 GCA_949295035.1 uncultured Gemmiger sp. | reverse complement strand
CGCCCCGGCCGGGGCGGGCCGCACGGCGCTGTGGTGGATTCTGCTGCTGGTGACCAGCCCGTTGTGGCTGAGCCTGCTGGCGGTGGTGGTGAGCGCGCTGGCCGGGGTGGTCGGGCTGTTTGTCGGGCTGGCCTGTGTTCTGCTGGCGGTGGTGCTGGCGGGGATCATCTGTGTGTTCGCGGGTGGGGTGCTCGCGGTCATGAGCCTTTCGGGCATGGCCGCCGACCTGCCCAACAACCTGATGGGGCTGGCCAGCTGTCTGGCGGCGATGGGCGTCGGATTTGTGCTTCTGGCCGCCGGCTGGGCGGTCTGCGGCCGGGGACTGCCGGCGCTGTTCCGGGCACTGGGCCGGGTTTTCGGCGCGGCGGGCAGGGGGCTGGGCAGCGCCTGGGCCTCCCTGCGCCGGGCGGTGAAAGGAGGGGACTGAGATGCGCGGTTTGACACGGGTGCTGCTGGGTCTGGGCCTGGGCTGCCTGATCCTGGCGCTGCTGGTGGGGATCATCGGGCTGTGCCTGGGCGGGCGGTTCGGGTCGTTTCAGCCCACGCCGGGCGGGATGCGGTATCTGCCCGAGGCTCAGGACGCCAGCTTCTGGGTATGGCTGGACGACGAGGAGAGCCGGGATATGCAGACGGTGGCGCTGCCGGCGGACAGCTTCGCGGGGGTCACGGTGGACGGCGGGCTGGCGGCGGTGACGGTGCGCGCCGGGGAGCGCTGGAAGCTGACCACGACCCATCCGGAGTTGTATGAGGTATCGCAGAAAGATGGGCGGCTGGTGATCGACAGCCGGGAGCCGGGCATCACCGGGCAGACGGTGCAGCACGCGCGGCTGATCCTGGAGGTGCCGGAGGACGCGGTGCTGGACCGGCTGGAACTGGACACCGGGCTGGGCAGCCTGACCGGGGAAAACCTGACGGCCGAGACCCTGGTGGTGGACGCGGGCATGGGCAGCGTGACCCTGACCGGCATCACGGTGCAGGGCGACGCACAGCTGGACTGCGGGATGGGGACCCTGACGGTGGACGGCCTGACCGCCGGAACGGTGAGCGGGGAGTGCGGCATGGGCAGCGTGGAGCTGACCGACCTGACGGCGGATAGCCTGGAGCTGAGCTGTGATATGGGCACACTGACCGGCACCGGCCTGACGGTGCGCGGAGACACGGCGCTGGATTGCGGCGGCGGTACAATGGATGTGACGGGCGATCTGGCCGGCAGCCTGACCGCCGACTGCGGCATGGGCATCCTGACCGTGACCACCCCGGAACCGGAAAGCTACAGCCTGGACGGCAGCTGCGGCCTGGGCGCCCTGACGGTGGGCGACCGCTCGGTGAGCGGCGCCGGCAGCCTGTCCATCGACAGCAATGCCACCGTCCGCTATCGCCTGACGGTGGATATGGGCACGCTGACCGTGCGGTTCGCGGAATAGGGCCGATATGGGGGAGATAACATCTCCCCCATACCCCCTGGAAATCATGGCCAAATATCTTTGGCCATGGGGATATTGACAATAGAAAGGCCGGTGCGTATTCTGTGTGCGCACCGGCCTTTTCAGCAATCGTTACAGGGATGTTATTCAACAGGGTCTCTGCGATTGGTGATACCCAAAATATAGTCCGTACTGGTTTTATAGAAGCCTGCCAGCTTGATCAGGACCTGTGTGGGGATATCGTTTTCGCCTGTCTCATATTTGGAATAGCCCGTCTGGGACATACCTAAAAATCGAGCCACCTGGGTTTGATTCAAGTCGGCATCTTCCCGCAGGTCACGCAGCCTGTTCATAGCCACTCACCTCAGACAGAGTATGGCATAACCTGAAACAGGGTATTAACTTTTAACCCGTTTCAGGTTAAACTGTTTGTGAGGTGGTAATCATGCCGAACTATCAGGAATTATACCATATTTTATTCCAGGCAACAGAGCAGGCTGCCCGCATTTTAATTGCCGCGCAGCAGGAATGCGAGGAACTCTATGTGAATTCCCCGGCGGAGAATCTGTCGGTGTTTCCCGCTTGTGCGCCAGAGAAGCGGGATCCCGACCAGTAACAGCAAGGCCCACGCGGACCGAAACCGTCCGCGCGGGCCTTATCTATATCATACTCCCGAGGGCCAATGTATTGGCCCGACAAAAGGGGGTCTGGGGGCCCGGGTCCGCGAAGCGGCCGGCGAAGCCGGGCGGGCGCATCGTTGTTGCGCCCCCAGATCGGCCAAGATCGGCTTTATTCCGCCTCGCCGTACTGCTGCGTCAGGGTAGCGGCCAGGCGGGCCAGGTCGGCGCGGGCTTCGGGCGGGTCCAGCACCTGGACGTCGCCGCCGAAGCCGCAGACCCAGCCCCAGAACGGCGGGCTGAGCACGGCGTCCACCCACACATCGAACTGCTCGCCCCCCGGCTGAGGCAGCAGGGTCACCCCCATGCCGAACCGGTCCAGCACCGGCCCGGCCAGGCGGGCGGCGCAGCGCAGCCGCACCCTGGCCTGCGGCCCGCCGAACATCCCGAAGGTGCGCCGGGCATAGGCCGCCGGGTCGAACTTTTCAAACAGTTTGCGGCCCTGCCGGTCGGCCCGGGTCACGGTCAGGCGGGTCATCTTGTCCACCCGGTAATGGCGCAGCACGCAGTTGTCCCCGGTACCGGTGCAGCCGATCAGGTAGTAGTTCTCGTTCTCCCAGGCCAGCACCCAGGGGCTCACCCGGTAGAGCCGGCCGCCGTGCCGCAGCACCCGGTTCTTCTCCATGTCCCAATCGTAATACTGGAAGGTGACCACCTTGTTTTTGGCGATGGCGGTATGCAGCTCGTCCACCAGGTAATAGATGCTCTCGTTCATCGTCTTGACCCGGCCGCTCACCGCCACCTGCCGCTGCAGCTGCCCGGCCTGGTACTCGCTGGCCAGCCCTTCCAGCTTGCGGATCAGCTGCTCCGACTTGCGGCGGGTCAGAAACCGGCTGGCCTGCACCGCGTCCACCAGCAGCTTGAGTTCCGGCAGCTGAAACGCCCGTTCCGCCAGGTAATACCCGCCGCCCCGGCCCCGCTGCTGCTCAATGTCGTAGCCCGCCTCCCGCAATGTCTCGATATCGCTGTACAGGCTCTTGCGCTCGGTGGGGATCTCCTGCTTTTCCAGTTCCCGGATCAGCTGCGGCACCGACAGCCGGTGCTCCGGATCGGTATACCGCTCAAACAGCCGCAGCAGCGCCAGCAGCTTGCCTTTCTGGCCTTCCTTTCGGGGCATCTCACACCTCCGGCTTCTTGTCAAATGCGGCGCGGCGCCGGCTGCTCAGCCGGAACATCGCCTCCAGCCCGGCCGCGTCCCCCGCCGCCAGATACCCCCGCAGCTGGGTCAGCGCGGCGGTGAACTGGTCGATCTCGGCGGTCAGGTTGTCCCGGTTGCGCAGAAACAACTCGCTCCACATGGTGGGATTGATCCGGGCGATCCGCGTAAGATCCCGGAAGGAATCCCCCGTATACTCGTTCAGGTGCCCGTTGTCCGAGGCGCACATCAGGCTCACCGCGATGGCGTGGGTCAGCTGGCTCACATAGCCGATCATCCGGTCGTGTTCCTCGGGGGTGAGCACGCTCACATGGGCGAAGCCCAGCACCGCCGCCAGCCGCCGGGCAAAGGCGATCCCCTCCGGGGTATTGCGGTCGGTGGGTGTGATGATGAAGTTGGCGGGGGTGAACTCCACCAGATGGCTGTTGCGGATGCCGCTGACCTCCTTGCCCGCCATGGGATGGCAGGCGATGAACTCCACCTTGTCGCCCAGGGCCTGCTGCACCGGCTCGATGACCCCCCGCTTGACCCCGGCCACGTCGGTGAGCAGGCAGCCGGGTTTCAGCAGCGGGCCGTAGGTCTTGGCCCATTCCAGCTGTGCCGCCGGATAGAGCGCCAGCACCACCACGTCCGCCTGGCCGGCCAGGTCGGCGTGGTCGCCGCAGCGGCCCTGCCGGATGTAGCCCTTTTCCAGCGCGTAGGCCACGGCGGAGGGGTCGATGTCCGCCCCGTCCACACACAAGCCCGCCCGGGACAGGCCCATGGCGTACCGCCCGCCCAGCAGGCCCAGCCCCACGATCAGGAATCGTTTTTCCATACCGCCCCTCCTTTTTCCGGCCCGCGGCCGGAGTTCATTCCGCTTCTTCGCTCACCCGGCCGCCCAGCGCGCGCACCACGTCAAAAAATCCCGGCCAGCTTTTGGCCACCGCCTCGGCCCCGTGGATGCGGGCGGGCAGGCCCGCCGCCAGGGCGGCCACCGTCAGCGCCATCACCACCCGGTGATCGTTGTGCCCCCGCAGATCGCCCGGCATCACCAGCGGCCCGCCGGTGATGGTCACGGTGTCGGCGGTGCTGCTGATGCGCACCCCGAACCGGCGCAGTTCCTCCTCCATGGCGGCGATCCGGTCGCTCTCCTTCAGCCGCAGCCGGCCCGCGTTGCGGATCACCGTCTGCCCCTGGCAGAAGGCCCCCAGCACCATCAGCACCGGGCCCAGGTCCGGGCAGTCCGCCAGGTCGATCTCGGTGGCGGTGAGTGCGCTTTTGGCAAAATGCACCGCCCCCTCGGCACGCACGAACCGCGCGCCGCAGCGGCGCAGGATCTCCAGGATGACCGCGTCGCCCTGGCCGCTTTCCGGCGCCAGGCCGCCCACGGCGATCCCGCCCTGCAGCGCCCCCAACACCGCGAAGAACGCCCCCTGGCTGTAGTCTCCCTCCACGGTGTACTCCCGGTTGTGATACCGCTGGTTGCCCGGCACCTCCAGCTGGGCGGCCGCCCCTTCGGGCACCTCCTCCGGGGGCACGAACCGCGCCGTGACCCCGAAATCCGCCAGCGCCGCCAGGGTCAGATCCACATAGCTGCGGCTCTCAAAAGGCGGGTCGATGGTGATGCGGCTGTTTCCCATCATGAGCGGCAGCGCAAACAGCAGCCCGCTGATAAACTGGCTGGACACATCCCCCGCCAGCCGGTACTCCCCCGGGCGCAGGCCGCCCTTGATGAGGATACCGGTCTCATTCTGGCAGAACATCCGGCCCTGCCGGGCGAAGATCTCGGCATAGGGGGCCTGGGGGCGCTGCATCAGCCGGCCATGGCCGACAAACCGCACCTCCTGCCCGGTCAGGCTGCACACCGGGATCAAAAACCGCAGGGTGCTGCCGCTCTCGCCGCAGTCGATGGGGGCGCGCAGGGTGGCAAACCCGCCCCGGCCCTCGATGTCGGTCCAGTGTTCCCGCACGTCCACCCGGGCGCCCAGCTGGCGCACCGCGTTCAGGGTGGCCAGCACGTCCTGGCTGTATTCCAGGTTGCGGATGCGGCTCATCCCCCGGGCCAGCCCGGCGGCCAGCACCGCCCGGTGGGCCATGCTCTTGGAAGGGGGCGCGGTGACCCATCCGGTCACCGGCCCCGGCTGCAATACGGCGATCATATCCCATTCACTTCCTTTATCGGTTCCAGTTTCCGCCCAGCAGGTAGTAACCGGCCCAGTAGAGTTTCCAGTAGAGGGTCTTGGCCCCGCTCTCGTCCGAGTGGTAGACCGCGCGCACCAGGGCGGCGTTGCCGATCACGAACGGCCAGTAATAGGCGTGGTAGTACCGCACCTGTTTCATCCAGGCCAGGATGCGGCGGGTCTCCGCCCCGCGCAGCAGCGCCCGGGGCACCGGCTCGCCCAGCTCATGGGCCGCCCACACACCAAAGGCGAACCGCCGCAGATACTGCCGGCAGATGCTGTTGGCGTCCTCCAGCGGGATGGTGGCCAGATCCCCCACCGCCTCCAGCACCCCGGCGCACTCGGCCTGCACCCGGGCGGCATAGCCCCGGTAGAGATCGGGGTCCCAGTCCACCCGGTGGCCGGTGCCCTTCTGCTTGGACAGGCTGCCCACGGTGGTGGTGTCCCAGAAATACAGGGGCATATCGGTCTGGCGGATGCAGGCGTCCGGATATGCCTGGAAATGGGCTTTGTGGTAGGCCTCGCAGAAGGGGATGTCGTTGCTGTTGCGCAGTGTCACGTCGAACCGCACGTTGTACCGGCGGATGACCTCCGCGTGGAACAGCCGGTTGTACAGGTTGCCGGATTTGTTGGTCACATAGTAGGCGGGCCACTTTTCCCGGGAATAGACCCACTCCTGAAAGGGGCGGTCCAGCGCGTCGGGCCCGGCCAGGTCGGCCAGGTCGGTGACGAAATCCCAGACGATCACGTCCCGGGGATACCGGGCCTGGCGGCGCAGCGCCCACTGGATCATCAGGGGGCTGGCGGCGTCGTCCGAGTCCAGAATGAGAAAATACTCGCCCCGGGCGGCCTCGATGCCGGCGTTGCGGGCGGCGCAGGCGCCGCCGTTTTGCTGGTGGATCACCCGGATGCGGCTGTCCCTGGCGGCGTACTCGTCGCAGATGCGGCCGCTGTCGTCGGGGCTGCCGTCGTCCACCAGGATGAACTCAAAATCGGGATCGGTCTGGGCCAGCACGCTCTCGATGAAGCGGGGCAGCACCGCCGCCACCCTGTACACCGGGGTGATGACCGAAACGCGGGGTGTGGTCTCCATACAGGTACCTCCTTATCTGCGGCGCCAGCTGCCGCCCAGCGCGTACCAGCCCAGCCAGTACACCTTCCAGAACAGTTTTTTGCTCTCGCTCTCATCCGACTGGTACATCGCCCGCACCAGCGGGGTGCATTGCAGCCGCAGCGGCCAGTAATAGGCGTTGTACAGCTTGTTTTGCCGCATGACCCGCAGCAGTTCCCGGATCTCGGGCCAGCGGTAGAAGTCCCGGGGGACCGGCTCGCCCAGCTGGTGGGCCGCCCAGACCCCGAACGCGAACCGCCGGCAATACTGAAAGCACAGATGCACCGCGTCCTCCGCCGGCACCGCCGCCAGCCCGCCCATGGAATCGCTCATCAGCCGGTACTCCCGGCGCAGGGTGTGCAGATAGCCCCGGCTCTGCTCCGGGTCCCACTCGATGGGGTGGGCGGCCACCGCCTTTTTGCTGGCCCGGGCGGCGCCGTTGTCCCCGTGCACGATGTAGAGGGGCAGGTCGTACTGGCGCACCAGGGCCTCGGGCCGGGCGGCGAAGAAGGCATGGAAATAGGCGATGCAGAACTGCATGTCCTCGCCGCGGGCCTGCCCCACCGGATACCGCACGCCTGCCTGGCGGATGACGGCGGCGTCAAACAGCTTGTTGGTCACGTTGGCGCTGGGAACGGTAAAGATGTAGGCCTGCAGCTGGGCTTTTGTGTACCGCTTGCAGGGGGGATGGGCGAGATCGGGGGCGGTCTGGGTCTGGTCGTGCAGCACCCAGCCGATCAGGTCGCCCGGATGGCGGGCCTGCCGCTCCAGCGCCCAGGCGGCGGTCTCGGGCAGGATGGTGTCGTCCGCGTCCACAAACAAAAAATACGGCGCGCGGGCGGCCTCCATGCCGGTGTTGCGGGCGGCGGAGACCCCGCCGTTTTGCTGGTGCAACACCCGGAAACGGCTGTCCCGGGCGGCCCATTCCCGGCAGACCGCCAGGCTGCCGTCGGCGGAGCCGTCGTCCACCAGCACGCACTCCCAGTCAGGGGTGGTCTGGGCGGCGATGGAGGCAAGGCACCGGGGCAGCAGCTTTTCCAGGTTGTACACCGGCACGATGACGCTCACGGCAGGGCGTTTGTCCTCGGGCATCCGAACCGCTCCTTTCTCACAGGGTATCGGGGCGTTTCCAGCGCCTGGCCCCCTCGATGTAGTAGAACAGCCAGTCAAAATGGCCGAAATTGGCGTCGTGCAGCTGGCTCCACACATACATGCGCTCCGCCATCCGGCGCCAGCGCAGCCGCAGCGGCAGCCAGTAGGCGATGTGCACCCGGTTGGCGGTGCACCAGTTCAGCAGTTTTTGCAGCCGCTGGTCCCGCCAGAAACCTTTTGGCAGCGGTTCGCGCAGCTGCCGCGCGCACCAGAGGCCGTAACAGATCGCCCGGTAGTGCTGGCGCATAAAGGGAAACATCTCCACCGGGTCGGCCTGCCACAGGCCGGGGGCCAGCTGTTCGCACTCGGTCAGATCGTTCAGGATATGGGCCAGGTAGCCGGGCTCCGGCTCGGGCAGGGTATAGACCTCGGTGCTGCCCTCCAGCGCCCGGCCGGTGATGCTGGCGGCCAGATTGTCCCGGGCGTGGTAGTAGCGGGCGGCGGTGGAGTAGGCCAGCGGCGTATCCGGCGCCATGCCCGCCATGTAGCGGCGCACGAAATCCTCGTCCTCGCCGCCGTAGGTGGACACATGGCCCAGCGCCTCGTCGAACCGCAGCGACAGCGCCTCCACCCGCTGCCGGTCAAACAGCTTGTTCCACACATGCACAAAGATCATGCTGCCCCGGTGCAGCACCTGCATCTCGCCCAGCGGGCGCACGGTGTAGGCGAGCGGGGCGGCCAGGGCCTGCTCGAAGGTGTCCCGGCGGCGGGTCATGTTCCAGACCACAAAACCGCCGGGCGCGGCGCGCTGCATCTCCAGCGCGTATTCCAGCGTATGGGGGTCGATCAAATCGTCCTGGTCGCAGAATACCACATACCGGCCTTTTGCCGCCGCGAGGCCCGCGTTGCGGGCGCTGCACACCCCGCCGTTGGCCTTCTGCAGCAGCCGGAACCGGCGGTCCTGGGCGGCCAGGTCCCGGCAGAGGGCGGCGCTGCCGTCGTTGGAGCCGTCGTCCACCAGGATGCACTCAAGGTCCGGCATGGTCTGGGCGGCGATGGCGTCCAGGCAGCGGCCCAGCCAGTCCTGCCCATTGTACACCGGCACGATCACGCTGACGAGCGGATGGTCGGTATCCTGCGGAGCAGCGGCTCCGCAGGCGGCGGTCCCGCCGCGGCCCGTCTCAGGGCCGCGCGCCGGAACAGGCTTGCTCTCGCTCATGGTATCGCATGCTCCTTTCTCTCAGCCCCACCGGCCGCCGATCAGCAGTTTTTGCAGCAGCGCCAGCCGGTAGTACCAGGCGTTCTGGGCGTTGTCCCAGCCGTACATCGCGGCCACCAGCGCCGCGCTGCCCAGCCGGAAGGGCAGGTAATAGGGTGTGTAGCGCCGGCGGGCCAGCAGCCCGTCCAGCAGGGCGGTGACCTCGGGCCCGCGGATGTACCCGGCGGGCAGGGATTCGCCCAGTTCCCGGGCGCACCAGGCCCCGTAGGCCAGGCAGCGCAGATAGTGCCGGATGGTGACGAACCCCTTGTCCGGATCGGCGAACAGATCGGCGTACTCCGTCAGGTTCTGGCGCAGTTCGGCCAGGATGCGCGCCGCGTAGCCCGGTTCGGGCCGGTCGGCCTCCCGTTTGAACTGGCCGTAGCGGGCCTCATACCGGGTGACCAGGGATTCGGGATTGTGCATCTCGTGGTAGTAGCGGGGCACCGGCAGGTAGGTGTAGAGCCGGGGCTTGTCGGAGAAAAAGTTCTTCTCGTACTGCTGGAAGAACACCTCGTCCTCGCTGAGGTTGTGCTCGTAGCCCAGTTCCTTGTCGAACCGCATGCCGAACTTTCTGACGCAGCCGGCCTGGAACAGCTTGTTCCATACCTGCACCCCCTGGCCCTTGGAGGTGAACATCATCTGCACCTCCAGCCCCCGCATGAGGGTCTCGGCAAAGGGCTCGGCGGCCCGGCGGGCCAGTTCGGCCTCGTCCAGGGTCAGATCCCACATGACCAGCCGGTCCGGGTGGGCCAGCTGGCTGCGCATGGCGTACTCGATGAGATGGGCCTCGATGGCGTCGTCCGCGTCCACAAAAAACAGATACAGCCCCACCGCCGCGTCCAGGCCGGCGTTGCGGGCGGTGGACACACCGCCGTTGGGCTTGTGGATCACCCGCACCCGGCTGTCCCGTTTGGCGTAGGAATCGCAGATCGCGCCGCAGCCGTCCGGGCTGCCGTCGTCCACCAGGATGAGTTCAAATTCCGGCCAGGTCTGGGCCAGGATGCTGTCCACGCACCGGGGCAGAAACTTCTCGCAGTTCCACACCGGCACGATGACCGAGACCAGAGGGGTCTGTTCCGATTGCATGGGGGATACCTCCTTGCGGGCAGAGTCAGGGGTTCCAGCGGGGGCCGGGCAGCCGGCGCAGCGCCGCCTCGACCCGGTAGAACCAGGGGCTGCGGGTGCGCTCGGCATAGAACAGCCAGGCGATCAGGGCGGCGTTTTTCCACCGGAAGGGCCAGTAAAAGGCGTAGTACCGGCCGGTGGCGGCGCAGGTCTCCAGGCACCAGCGCACCGCCGGCCAGCGAAAGAAATCCCGCGGCAGGGTCTCGCCCAGCTGCGCCGCGCTCCACACCCCGTAGGCGAAACAGTGCAGGTAGTGCCGGGCGGTGGGGAACGCCTGCCCGCCGGCAAAAAAGTCCGGAAAGGCGGCCATCCGCCGCTCGAACTCCCCGTTGAGGGTGTATACATAGCCGGGCTCGGGCACCTCGTCCATCTCGGCGCGGGGGGCGGGGGCGGCCTTTTTCAGGTTGGTCATGATGGAGTGGGGATTGTCGCGCCGGTAAAAGTAGAGGGGCTCGTTCAGGTAGCGGAACCCCTGGTCCGGCTCGGCCAGGAACAGCTCCATATAACGGGTGGAGAAGAGGGCGTCCTCGCCGGGGGCGTTTTTGCGGCCGTCCGGGTCGATGAAGGAAAAGCCGTGTTCGGTGAGGATGTCCCGGCGGAACAGCTTGGTGTTGACCCCGGTGTGCAGGGCCACCTGCAAAAAGATCAGCTGCATCTCGTCTTTTGTGCAGCGCCGGTGGGCGCGGGGCATGCCGGGCAGGGCCTGATACTCCTGCCAGTCACTGGTGGAGCGCCAGATGGTCAGGTCCCGGGGATATTGTTTCTGGGTGGTGAGGGCGGCCTCCAGCAGGCAGGGGGCCATGGCGTCGTCCGCGTCGAAAAAGTAGACCCACGGGGTATCGGCGGCGGCCAGGCCGGCGTTGCGGGCGCTGGAGGCCCCGCCGTTGGGCTTGTGGATCACCGAAAAGCGGCCGTCCCGGCCGGCCCACTCGTCGCAGACCGCGCCGCTGCCGTCGGTGGAGCCGTCGTCCACCAGCACGCACTTCCAGCCGGTGAAGGTCTGGGCCGCGATGGAAGCCAGGCAGACCGGCAGAAACTCGCCGGCGTTCCACACCGGCACCACGATAGTCAGTTCAGGGGAGGTTGGCATGGCGGGTCCTCCTTGCGGACGCCGGCCGGTCGCCCGGCCGGTATATCCGTTTTGTATAAAGCTCTCATTTTATTCCCCGGCGTTTTTCTTCCAGCCAGGAAGCGCCAGCCGGAACAGCCGGCAGGCCCAGAAATAGGGGGCCTGGTACAGCTCCTCCCACTGGTAGAGCCGGGCGGCAAAGCGCCAGGCCCGCAGCCGGAAGGGCAGATAGTAGGGGTTGAAGATGCGGTTGTGTTTCCACCAGTCCAGCAGTTCGGCCAGCTCGGGTCCGCGGGTGAGCGCCCGGGGCCGCGCCTCGCCCAGCCTGCCGGCGCACCAGAGCCCGAAAGCGAAGCAGCGGGTGTAGTGGCGCACAAAAGCGATGGACTCCAGCGGGGGGATGTCGGTGAGGCGGGCGGGCATTTCGGCGCGCACCGCCCGGTACTCCTTCAGGATGAAGTCGGCGTAGGCGGGTTCCGGATCGGGCAGGGTAAAGACCACCTTCTGGGTGGCGGTGCGGGTGATGCTGGTGCGGTTGTCCGGGTAGTGGAAGTAGCGGGGGGTGGCGGCGTAGGCCATGGGCACCGGCCGGTCGGGCCAGCGGGCGGCCAGATACTGTTCCATGAACAGCTTGTCCTCCCCCAGATTGTCCCGCTTGCCCAGAGTCTCGTCGAACCGCAGCCCGGCGGCCCGCACCGCGGCGGTGTTGAACAGCTTGTTCCAGATGGTCACAAAGATGGAGCCGCAGGGGTGGCGGCGCAGCATGGAGTCCCCGTCGGTGAGCTCATACTCCAGCGGCTGCCCTGCCGCGGCGGCAAAGCCGGCCGCGTCCCGGGTGTAGCCCCACATGACCAGCCGGTCCGGATGGGCGGTCTGCATGGCCACGGCGTATTCCAGGCTGTGGGGGTCCATGGCGTCGTCCTGGTCGCAGAAGGTGAACCACTCGCCCCGCAGCACCGCCAGCGCCGCGTTGCGGGCGCTGGACACCCCGCCGTTTTCCTTGTCCACCAGCCGGAACCGGGGGTCCTGTTCCGCCAGGGCGGCGCAGACGGCCCGGCTGCCGTCGGTGGAGCCGTCGTTGACCATGACGCACTCAAAATTCGGGTAGGTCTGGGCCCGCAGGCTGCCCAGGCTGCGTTCCAGCCAGGCTTCGCCGTTGTAGACGGGCAGGATCACGCTGACCAGCGGCTGTTGGTTCATGGGTTTCTTTCTCCTGTTCTCGGGGCCGGACGCTCACAGGTCCCGGCCCACCACGTGGGCGATGGCCCGGCATTTGTCGATCACCTGGCGGAACTTGTCCGGCCGGAGGCTCTGGGCGCCGTCGCTCCAGGCGTTCTGGGGATCGTTGTGCACCTCGATGATCAGGCCGTCGGCCCCGGCGGCCACCGCCGCCAGGCTCATGGCCTCCACATACCGCCAGTTGCCGGTGGCGTGGCTGGGGTCGATGATGATGGGCAGGTGGGTCTTTTCCTTGATGATGGGGATGACCGACAGGTCCAGGGTGTTGCGGGTGTAGGGCTCGAAGGTGCGGATGCCCCGCTCGCAGAAGATCACGTTCTCGTTGCCGCCGGCCATGATGTACTCGGCGCTCATGATCCACTCCTCGATGGTGTTGGCCAGGCCGCGCTTGAGCAGCACCGGCTTGTGCATCTTGCCCACCGCCTTGAGCAGCGGGAAGTTCTGCATGTTGCGCGCGCCGATCTGCACCAGGTCCACGTACTGCTCAAACTCCTCGATCTTGTCCTCGCTCATCAGCTCGCTGACGATGGGCAGGCCGGTGGCCTCCCGGGCCCGCACCAGGTCCAGGATGCCCTCGGTGCCCAGGCCCTGGAAGGCGTAGGGGGAGGTGCGGGGCTTGTAGGCGCCGCCCCGCAGCATGGCGCCGCCGGCGGCCTTGACCGCCTGGGCGATCTCCACCACCTGGCTCTCGCACTCCACGCTGCAGGGGCCGCCGATGACGCAGATCTTCTCCTTGCCGCCGATCCTGACGCCGGCCACGTCCACGATGGTATCGGCCTCGTGGAACAGCCGGTTGGCTTTTTTGTAGGGGGCGGAGACGCGGGTGACGCTCTCCACCCAGGGGTTGGCGGCCACCTGTTTCTCGTTGACCTTGGTGGTGTCGCCCACGATGCCGAACACGTTGTAGTCGGTGCCGCGGATGAGGGTGACCGACAGGCCCTGGGCCTCGAACCCGGCGATGATCTTCTGGATCTCGGCCTGGGGGGTGCCCCGTTTGGTTGAAATGATCATTGTGGCATGGTTCCTTTCCCGGTAATGATTTGCTGCAAAAAGCGGGCCGCGTTCACATAGCCCTCGATGCCCTGGCCGACAAAGTGGCCCTGGCAGGCCATGCCGGCGTAGCTGACCTGGCGGAAGGGCTCCCGCCGGGTCACGTCGCTGATATGCACCTCGGCGGCGGGCAGCGCCACCGCCTTGAGGGCGTCCAGAATGGCGATGCTGGTGTGGGTGTAGGCCCCCGGATTGATCACGATGCCGTCGGCGTATTGCAGCGCGTCCTGGATCGCGTCCACCAGATCCCCCTCGTGGTTGGACTGATAAAATTCCGTCTCGATGCCCAGCGCCTCGCAGCAGCGGGCCACATAGTCCACCATGGTGTTGTAGTCCACCGTGCCGTAGATGCCCGGCTCCCGGATGCCCAGCATGTTCAGGTTGGGCCCGTTCAGTATAAGCAGTTTCATGCGTCGCTTCCTTTCCGCTGCCAGGCCAGCCCGGCGCTCTGGGTCAGCAGGTCCACAAGGCCCAGCGCCACCATGCTGTCCTGCACCACCCGGGCCCGGGGCAGGATGCAGGGATCGTGCCGGCCCTTGAGCCGCAGCGTGGCCGCCTGACCGGTGGTCAGATCCACCGTGGCCTGCTCCTTGAAGATGCTGGCGGTGGGCTTGATGACGGTGCTCAGCACCAGCGGCATCCCGTTGGAGATGCCCCCGTTGACCCCGCCGTTGTGGTTGGAGCCGGTGATGATCCCGCCCTGCCAGGGCAGGAAGGGGTCGTTGGCCTGGCTGCCCCGCATGTCCGCCATGGCGAACCCGCTGCCAAACTCCACCCCCTTGACCGCCGGGATGCTGAACAAAAGATGGCTCAGCACACTCTCCACACTGTCAAAAAAAGGTTCGCCCACGCCGGCGGGCAGGCCCAGCACCGCGGTCTCCAGCACGCCGCCCACGCTGTCGCCGTCGGCGGCGGCGGCCCGGATGGCCTGGCGCATGGGCTCCTCAAAGGCGGCGTCCAGCACCGGCAGGCCGTCGGTGCGCGCGTCCAGCGCGTCCAGCTGGCGGGCCAGCCGGTCCGGCTCGGCGTCAAAGCGGCTGCCCTCGATGCCGGCGCACCGGATGATGTGGGTGCCCACCCGCACCCCGTGGGCCGCCAGCACCCCCAGGCAGAGCGCCCCGGCGGCCACCACCGGCGCGGTGAGGCGGCCGGAGAAATGCCCGCCGCCGCGCCCGTCCTGCCAGCCGCCGTACTTGGCCTGGGCGGTGTAGTCCGCGTGGCCGGGGCGGGGCAGGGCGGCCAGCGCCGCGTAGTCCTGCGAGCGGGTGTTGGTGTTCTCGATCACAAAGGCGACGGCGGTGCCGGTGGTGTGCCCGTTGTACACCCCGCTCAAAAACCGCACCCCGTCCGGCTCGGTGCGGGCGGTGGTGAGCCCGTCGCCCCGGGCGCGGCGCTTGTCCATCTGGCGGGCGATGAACGCCTCGTCCACCGGCAGGCCGGCGGCCAGGCCGTGCAGCACACCGCCCACCGCCGGGCCGTGGCTCTCGCCGAATATCGTCAGGTTCACGGCGCTGCCAAAGCTGTCTCGCATATACGATCCCCCCTTGTTTTGGTTCCCCTCAGGCCTTGTCCAGGCCCACCAGTTTTTCCAGCTGTTCCAGCGGCGCCTTGTCCAGCCGCCAGCAGCCCAGCCCGGGCACCTTGACCAGGGTGACCTGGCCGTTCCGGGCTTTTTTGTCGTGGCGCATATAGGCCAGCACCTGCCGCTTGTCGTAGCTGGCCCGGGCGGGCAGGCCCAGTTTGCGGTAGACCGCCCGCACCCGCTTTTGCAGCTGCTTGTCCTCGATCATGGGCAGCATCCCCAGCGCCACGCACTCCCCGTGGAAATACCCCCTGGTGCGCCGGCCCTTAACGCCCCGCACCGCCTCGATGCCGTGGCCCAGCGTATGGCCGAAGTTCAGCGCCGCCCGGGCGCCCTGCTCGGTTTCGTCCTGTTCCACGATGTTCTTCTTGACCAGCAGGCTGCGGTAGATGATGGTCTCGATGTCCGTATCCACATCCCCGTTCTCAAACAGCAAAAACAGCTGCGGGTCGCAGATCAGGCCGGCCTTGATCGCCTCGGCCAGGCCGTTGATGTAGTGGCGGCGGGGCAGCGTGGCCAGGGTATCCGGGTCGATGACCACCAGCCTGGGCTGCCAGAAGGCCCCCACGATGTTCTTGGCGTCCCCCAGGTCCACGGCCACCTTGCCGCCGATGGAGGAGTCGATCTGGGACAGGGTGGTGGTGGGGCAGTTGATGAAATCCACCCCGCGCATGAAGGTGGCGGCCACAAAGCCCGCCAGATCCCCCACCACGCCGCCGCCCACCGCGATGACCACGCCGCTGCGGTCCAGCCCGGCGTCCAAAGCGGCCTGCAGCACCTGGCCGTAGACCTTCAAACTCTTGCTGCCCTCCCCCTGGGGCACGGTAAAAACGCGGCCTTTCGGGCACTGGGCGGCCACCCGCCGGGCGTATTCGGCGGGCACGCCGCTGTCGGTGACGATGAGGGCCGGCCGGTCCAGCCAGGCCAGCCGGCTCAGGTTGTCCAGCGCGCCGCGCTTGAGGATGATGTCGTAGCTGCGCGGGCCCAGACGCATGGAAAGTTTCATACGGTTTCTCCTTTTCGGGTATAGATGCCCAGCACCCGCACGGTGCGGCAGACGCTCTCCAGCCCGGCCAGCAGACGTTTGGCGTCCGGGGCGTCGGCGGCGCCCACCAGTTCCACATAGAAATAGTACTCGAACGGCACGTGGGGCATGGGGCGGCTCTTGATGCACTCCATATTGAAGCCCGCGGCCGCGATCGCCTGGATGACCCGCGCCAGCGCGCCGGCCTTGTGATCCACCGTGAACAGCAGACTGAACCGGTTGCCCCGTTTGGGCAGTTCTTTGCCCACCACGATGAACCGGGTGGTGTTGTCCCCGTCGGTGTTGATGTCCCGCATCAGCACCTGCAGGCCGTAGAGTTCGGCGGTGTCGGCGCTGGCGATGGCCGCCAGGGTCTTGTCGCCGGCTTCGGCCACCCGGCGGGCGGCCAGGGCGGTGTTGGCGCAGCTCTCCGCCGCCAGGCCCATGCTGCGGATGAACCGCTCGCACTGGTTCATCGCCTGGGGATGGCTCACCACCCGGCGCAGATCCCCCAGCGCCGCCCCCGGCACCGCCAGCAGGTTCTGGGTCACCGGCAGGTCGTACATCTCCAGGATGTGCAGCCGCCGGGCATAGCACAGATCCAGCACCGCGGCCACGTCCCCGGCGTGGCTGTTTTCAAAAGGCAGCACCCCGCATGCGGCGCTGCCCTGTTCCACCCGGTCGAACACGTCGGCCCAGGTGGGGCAGGCCATGGCCTTCGCCCGGGGGAACAGCCTGGTCAGGGCGATGTGGGCAAACGCCCCCTCCACCCCCTGGTAGGCCACCGTGTCCCGCCCCAGCGCGTGGGCCTGATACTGGCGGGACACCGCCATCGCGGCCTGCTGGAACTCCTCGTAATAGGGCCGCAGCGCCGCGTCCCGGATGCGGGCGGTGTTCTTCTCGATGACCTGCTGTTCCCGGTCGGCGTCCAGCACCGGGATGTCGTGTTCCTGTTTGTAGGCGGCCACCCGGGCCACCTGCGCCATCCGCGCCTCGAACAGCGCCGCCATCTGGCCGTCGATCTCGTCGATGGCGCGGCGGGCGCTCTCCAGCTCCTCCATGGCAAAACCTCCCCTGCGCCGCCCCGAAACGGGGCGGGTCGGCTCTCGCCGTTTTCATTCGCTTTAACTGATTAAGTATACCATAGTCCGTGCCCTGGGGCAACCGGTTTCGGCCCTTTGCCCGGGAATTTTGCCCCGGGCACCCGCGCCGGCGAACGGGCGCGTGCGGGCGAGCGTGAGCGAGCGCGGCTGCGTGCGAGGGAGCCGCGG
>CASFJO010000031.1 GCA_949295035.1 uncultured Gemmiger sp. | reverse complement strand
CTTTTCTGCCATCATCGTTTCAATCACTAGTTTCTTAAATTCTGGCGTGTATCGTTTGTTTGGTATTCCTTTTGGCATAGTAAAGCACCCCACTTGTTATCCAGTATATCATACCGTCTAACAAATGGGGTGCAGTTCACCTTGGGATGCGCCCCGCTTTCGCTTGTGTGTCATTCCGCTTCCCGATGCAGAAAATCGTCCTGCAGCCGGTACACGACCCCTGTTTCCAGCGGCGCGCCGGTATCGTCGGTCTGGCCGGCATAGGGCAGCCAGTCCGCGGTATCGTCGGAGGCGTAAAAGAGATTGTACCGGCGCGCTTCGATCCGCGCCCCCAGTTCTCCGCCAAATCCGCCCGGGTCATCCGGCGCGTAGTCTCCCCGGTAGATCCCTTCCACCCGGGCCGGAGCCAGCAGATAGACCAGACTGCGGGCCTGTTCGCCGTAGTTGGTCCCGTCCGCGGCGATCAGCACGATCGGGGCCTCCTGGGGATCGTATCGCTGCAGGTCGGCCAGTAACGGTCCAAACCGGATCTGGGTCTGCCGGTGCATCGCCAGCGCTTCTCCGCAATCGACGGCGTAGACGGAGGGGATCAGGATAAGACCCCGGGACCAGTTCAGGCTGACCGCCAGCGCCAGCAGGCAGACCGCCGCCAGACGGCCGCCGCTGCCCCTGCGGAGGGTGAACCCGGCCCGGGCAGCCAGGTAGAACAGCCAGAGGGCGGCCGCCGCGAAGAAGGGGCTCATATACCGGGCATAGGAGGAGAAGATCTCCCGCTCCCAGTCCTCAAACAAAAACAGATAGCTGAAGCAGAGCGCCGCCGCAAAGAGGACCGCCGCCGCCAGCAAGGTCAGCCCCACCCGGCGCACGGCGGGCGCCCAGTCCGGCCGGCGGCGCAGCAGCACCCAGCCCAGCACCACCAGCACGGCGGTGAAAGCCGCCGCGCTCAGCCCCAGCGGCCACCCGTCCACCGGCTCCCGCGCCAGGGTGCGCAGATAGGCGCCCAGGGTGGCGGACCAGCGCAGCGGATCACGCAGCAGCTGCGCCAGATTGTCCAGGGTGAAGGCGGTACCGGCCTCCTCGCTGAGATAGCTGGTCAGTCCCCGGATGCGGCAGAGCACCTGCCAGCTTCCCCAGCTGGCTGCCGGGGCCAGCCACCCCAGGGCCAGGATCAGCCGGTGGGTGCGCCGGGCCAGCAGCAGGGTGATACAGAGCGCGGCCACCAGGGCGAACAGGATCCCTGTCTGCTTGCAGAGCGGCAGCGCGGCCAGCGCCGCCAGCATCTCCCACGCGCGAAACCCGTCCAGCCCTTTCTCCCGGGCGCGCCAGGCCGCGAGGATCGCCCAGGCCGCGAAGAACCCCATCAGGGTGTCCGGTACCAGGGTATAGGCCGCGTACTGGCTGAAAAGCGCCGGGATCGCCAGTGCAAAGATCGCCTGCCCCAGCGCCGCCAGCGCCTTGCGCCGCGGGCCCTTGCCCCGGGACCAGCCGGGCAGCACCGGCAGGGTCAGCGCCAGGTACAGCAGCCGCTGGCCAAAATAGAACGCCCCGAAATCGGCCCGGTGCCGGCCGGGCTGCAGCATCGCCAGCAACAGCCCGGTGAGCGGCGGATAGTCCGCGTAGGCGGAACAGCTCTGCACCCCGGTGGGGAATCGCTCCACCGTTACCATCTGGGCGGCAAATGCGGCCCAGTGACGGCGGTCGTCCACAAAGGCGGGCACCCAGCTGCGGGTGGCCGCCCAGAGCAGCAGGATCAGGGCCAGAAACAGCAGGACCTGCCCGGCGGGGGGCGGCGTCAGCCTTCCTTGGCGCGTCTGCCGCGCCGCCAGCGCCGCCAATACAGCCAGCGCCAGCCCCAGCAGCAGGTAAACGGCGCTTTTGTGATTCAGCCAGGTACAGCCATAGACGGCCAGTGCCGCGGTGGTGACCGTCAACGGCAGCGTGTGCCGCAGGCTCCGCCCGAACACCGACGCCAGCAGCACAGCCGCCGCGAACAGCAAAAGCGCGATCAGCATGGCATTGGTCCCTCCTGCAGGTTGCGCAGATCGGCGCTCTCGGAAAAATCCTCCCGATCCAGCGTCAAGCTGGGATTGTAGTAGGGGTCGGCGATCAGGGCCGCCCGGGTGAAGCGGCCGGTGAGCCGTTCCTGCTCACCGGTGAACCGGGCCTTTTTCTCCTTGTCCTTTTCGTCCAGGCCCCGGCTCTTGCTCTCGTAGTGGTAGAGTTCCGCGTAGGGGGTCCAGACGATGCGCCAGCCTGCCCGGCGGATGCGCAGGCAGAAGTCCACGTCGTTGAAGGCCACGGCGTACCCCTCGTCCAGCCCGCCCAGCTCGTCGTAGACCGACGTGCGTACCAGCAGGCAGGCGGCGGTGCAGGCGGAAAAGTCCTGAACGGTGGCCATGCGGAACATATACCCGCTGGACCCCCGCGGCCGGTACTTATGGCTGTGGCCCGCGTAGCCGCCCAGACCGGTGACGATCCCGGCATGCTGCACCGTGTCGTCCGGATAATAGAGCATGGCACCGCAGGCGGCCACCCCCGGCTGAGCCGTCTGGCGGACCAGTTCAGTGAGCCAGCCTCCGCCGATGACCTCCACGTCGTTGTTCAGCAGCAGCAGATACTCGCCCCCGGCAAACCGGCGGCCGAAGTTGTTGATGGCCGAAAAGTTGAAGCCGCCCTCGTACCGCACCACCCGGCACCCCGGACGGCGGGCGGGCAGTTGTTCATAATAGGCGAAGGTAGCCGGGTCGGTGGAGTTGTTCTCGATGACGATGACCTCAAAGTTGGGGTAGTCGGTCTTGTCATACACCGAGGCCAGACATTTTTCCAGGTCGGCGGTATGGTCCTTGTTGGGGATCAGGATGCTTATCAGCGGGGTCTGATCCAGCTGCCAGACCACCCGGTAGGTGCTGGGGAAAAGCCCCGGCTCCACCGTTCCTTTACGCCCGGTGCGGGCCAGGTGTTCCTCCAGGGCGGTGCGGGCGGCGGCGGACACGTAGGGCTTGGCCTCCACCCCGCCGCTGGTGGAGCCGGCATGCACCCGCCAGTAGTAGAGCACATAGGGGATGTGACAGATCCGGGCCGGATCAAGCCGCTCCAGTACCCGCAGGAACAGGTCATGGTCCTGGGCGCCATCGCAAAGGCCGCGCTCCCCGCCCACCGCGTCATACAATTCCTTTTTCATGACCGCCAGGTGACAGATGTAGTTGCAGGCCAGCAGATAGTCGGGGGCGTAATCCGGCTTGAAATGGCCGGTGAGCGGCCGGCGGGGCGAGGTGCAAAAGAGCGCCTCGTCGCTGTAGAGAAACGCCGCGCCGGTGCGCAGGATGGCCTGCTGCACCGTCCAGACCGCGTGGGGCGCCAGGATGTCGTCGTGGTCGGCCAGGGCCAGATATTCCCCCTTCGCCAGCGCCGCGGCGGCGTTGGTGTTGGCGGCGATGCCCCGGTTCTCGATCTTCACATAGGCGATGCGGCCCTGTCCGTCCGCCTTCTGCGCGGCCCGGACCAGTTCTCCCACCCGGCTGTGCGCCTCGTCTGAGGCATCGGCCAGGCAGAGCTGCCAGTCGGGGCTGGTCTGGGCGGCCAGGCTGTCCAGCAGCTGGCGCAGAAAGGGCTCCGGCGTATTGTACAGCGGCACGCAGACGCTGACGAGCGGCGCGCCGGGCAGCGGGTGGGCGCGCTGGGCTTCCAGCACCGCCCTTTTGGGCAGATAGCAGGCCCGTTTCCCCAAAAATCGCCGGCGGAAAAAGCCCGCGGCCCGCCGCAGCATGGGGCCGGGGCCGTCCCGCCGCAGCAGCTGCCAGGCATAGCCGAACAGTTCCCGGATGCGCTTGATCCGTTGGTTCATGAAGGTCCTCCTCGAGGCTTATTTCAGGCCGTAGTTTTCAAACAGCAGATTAAAATGGGGGTTGTAGAAGGGATCCCCCTTTTGGATCAGGCCGCCGTATTTTTCAATAAAGGCGGCTTTCTCTTTCGCGTAGCGGCGGGCGTTCTCGCCGGTGGTATCCAGGCCCCGGCTCTTGCTCTCGTAATGGTATCCCTGGGCAAAGGGGGTGAACACATTGGTATACCCCTGCTGCCAAAGTTTCAGGCACAGATCAATGTCGTTGTAGGCCACCGCGAAGTTGTTCTTGTCCAGGCCCCCGCAGGCGTCATAGAGAGCCGTCTTGACCATCAGGCAGGCCCCGGTGACCGCCATCAGGTTCTGGGGCACCGCCAGCCGGTACATATCCCCGGCAGAGGCGCGGGGATGGCTTTTATGGCTGTGGCCGGCGGTGCCGCCGATGCCCAGAAACACCCCGCCGTGCTGGATGGTATCGTCCGGATAAAACAGCTTGGCCCCCACACAGCCTACGTCCGGCCGCTGGCTGAACTGGAGCATCCGGTCCACGAACCGGTCGGTAAGAGGTTCCACGTCGTTGTTGAGCAGAAGCAGGTGTTCCCCGCGCGCAGACCGGCGGCCGAAGTTGTTGACGGCCGAGAAATTGAAGGGGCCCTCGCAGGCGACCACCCGCAGCCGGGGATACCGGGCCTTTAGTTCCTCGTACAAGGCGAAGGTGGCCGGATCGGCGGAGTTGTTCTCAATGACGATGACCTCAAAATTTTCGTACCCGGCCTTGTCGTAGAGGGCGGCCAGGCAGCGGGACAGGTCCTTCCCATGGTCCTTGTTGGGAATGAGCACACTGACCAGCGGCGTACCGGTAAGGGCGTAGTCCGTCTCGTAGGCGCCGGGGCAGCCGGGGATGGCGCGCACGGTGCCTTGCAGCCCCACCCGGTCCAGGTGGGCCTGCACCGCCCGGCAGCCCGCCGCCAGGGCGTAGGGCTTGGCCTCAATGCTCCGGGCAGTGGAACCGGCGTGGCTGCGCCAGATATAGAGCACCTGGGGAATATGCTCAATGCGGCGGGCCTGCTCGGTCAGGCGCAGCAGCAGGTCATAGTCCTGGGCGCCGTCATAGGCCGGGTCGGGGCCGCCGCCCGCCGCATCCAGCAGCGCGCGGGAAAAGGCGGCCAGGTGGGTGATGTAGTTGCAGCCCCGCAGATAGTCCGGGGCAAAATCCGGCTTGAAGTGGTAGTCCACCAGATGGCGCAGATCGGCGGTGAGCACGATCTCGTCGGAATAGACCAGGTCGGCCCCGCCGGCGGCCCGGCGGGCCACCTCGTACAGGGCGTTGGGATAGAGCAGGTCATCGTGATCGGCCAGGCAGACCCAGTCCCCCGAAGCCAGGGCCAGCGCGGCCCGGGTGTTGGCGGAGATGCCGCCGTTTTCGGCCAGCTTTGTGTAGAGGATGCGGCCGTCCCGGGCGGCGGCGCGGCGGGCGATACGGCCGGGGCCGGGGTGGGCGGCGTCGGAGGCGTCGGCCAGCACCAGCTGCCAGCGGGGCCAGCTCTGGCGGCGCAGGCTGCCGATCAGCTGGCGCAGAAAGGGCTCCGGCGTGTTGTACAGCGGCACGCAGACGCTGACGGTCGGGCCGCCCGGCAGCCCGGCGGCCTTCTGGCGGCGCAGCTGGCGGCGGGTGGGCAGGTCGGCCCGGTAGCGCCAGGTATCCTTGTGAAGGGCCAGCCGCAGCCGGAATTCGATCTCCCGCCAGAGGGCCTGCCCCCCCTCCTCCCGGGCCACTTGGACGCACCAGCGGCAAAGCCGGGCAACATGGGCGGGGCTGGCCAGGCGGCGGGCCATGGCAGCCGGGGAATCGGCCCGGGCCACATCGGCGGGCAGGGGTTCCTGGTTGGGCATCGCAAGGGCTCCTTTCAAAAACAGCCAAGGGAGAGACGCCCCCTTGGCTATCGCTTATTTTGTGGTCTGCTTGTAGGCGGCGCACACCTCGGCGGCGGGGCCGTCCATCTTGACCCGGCCTTTTTCGATCCAGGCCACCTTATTGCACATCCGCTCGATCTGCTCGATGGAATGGCTCACCAGCAGCACGGTGGTGCCGCCGCTCATGAGATGCTGCATCCGCGCTTCGCACTTTTTCTGGAACAGGAAATCCCCCACCGACAAGATCTCGTCGGCGATCAGGATATCGGGCTTTGTGATGGTGGCGATGGCAAAGGCGATGCGGGCCACCATACCGCTGGAATAGTTTTTCAGCGGCACGTCCAGAAACTCCCGCAGTTCACTGAACTCCACGATCTCGTCGAACTTGGAATCAATGTATTTCGGGGTAAAGCCCAGCACGGTGCCGTTCAGGTAAATGTTCTCCCGGGCGGTCAGGTCCATGTCGAACCCGGCGCCCAGCTCGATCAGCGGGGCAATGGTCCCGTTCACCCGGCAGCTGCCGGCGCTGGACTTGTACACCCCGCTGATGATCTTGAGCAGGGTGCTCTTGCCGCTGCCGTTGAGCCCGATCAGACCGTAGAAATCACCGGGCATGACCTGCAGGGACACATCCTTGAGGGCATAAAATTCGTCGAACTGAAGCCGGCCCTTGGCCAGGGCCAGAAAATACTCTTTCAGGCTCTCGTGCTTTTCCTTGGACAGGTTGAAGCGCATGGACACATGGTCCACCGAGATGATCGGCTGATTGTTCTCCATCCGGAACTCCCTCACAGATACAGGACGAACTTGTCCTGGTTTTTCTTGAACACGAACAGCCCGAAGGCCAGCGCCGCCGCGGCGCAGCCGCCGCAGACCAGCACCATGCTCAGCGACAGGCCCTCGCCGTTGATGACCGCGCGGCGGAACCCGGTGATGTACCAGTAGATCGGGTTGAACTTGATGAACTGCTGCACCCATCCGCTCATCATCTCGGGATCGTAGAAGATGGCGGAAAAATACATCAGGGCGGTGGTGAACACCTCCCACATGTGCATCACGTCCCGGAAAAAGACGGTCATGGTGGCCAGCACCAGCCCCGCGCCCAGGCTGAACACAAACAGGGTGAGCAGCGGGTAGAGCGCAAGCGGCAGGGTCCAGTGCACCGGGCTCAGGGTGAACAGCATCACCAGCACCAGCGCAATGAAGGAAAAGCAGCAGTTGACAAAACCAAAGCAGGTCTTTTCCAGCGGAAAGATATATTTGGGGATGTAGACTTTGCGCAGCAGCGGGGCATTGTTCAGCACGCTGGACATGGCCAGCGTGGTGGATTCCCGGAAAAAGTTGAACAGCAGCTGCCCGCAGAGCAAAAAGATCGGGTAGTTGAGGATATCGCCGCCCCGCAGATCCGGGAACAGCCCGCCGAATACCGCCCACATGACCAGCATCATGAGCAGCGGGTTGAGCACGCTCCAGGCCACGCCCAGCACGCTGCGCCGGTATTTGAGTTTGAAATCCCGGCTGATCAGGTTATACAGCAGGTAGCGATAGCGCCAGAAGCCCACAAAGTAGCATTTCAGTTTGACCACCGGTTACCACCTTTCAAAACAGGAGAAACTCTGCTGCGCAAACGGCGCGTGCTGTTTGTCCTTTTCACTGAGCAGGTAGTCGCAGCCGCAGTCCGGCCAGCGGATGCCCACGGTAGGGTCGTCGTAGGGGATGCCGCCCTCGGCGGAGGGGCAGTAGGTATCGGTGCATTTGTAGCAGAACTCCGCCTCGTCGCTCATCACCAGAAACCCGTGGGCAAAGCCTTCCGGCACATAGAACATCTTCTTGTTCTCGGCACTCAGGATCACGCCGGTCCATTGGCCGAAGGTAGGGCTGTGCGGGCGGCAGTCCACCGCCACGTCAAACACTTCGCCCAGCGTCACCCGCACCAGCTTGCCCTGGGTATGCTCCTTTTGAAAATGCACCCCGCGCAGCACGCCCCGGCGGCTTCTGGACTGGTTGTCCTGCACAAATTCCCGGTCGATGCCGGCGGCGGCGAACTCATCCTTCTGGTAGATCTCCATAAAATACCCGCGCGCGTCACCGAAAACAGTCGGTTCGATGACCAGCACACCGGGCAGGCCGGTTTCCGTAAAGGTGAATTTGGGCATATAGGCACCTCATATCCTTGATTTTCAGTTTTTGCTGTACAACGGGCCGGCAAAAGCCCATATACGCATATAGTATACCGCATTCCCCGGCGGGGGGCAAGAGCCGGCCGCTCAGCGCCGGGGCAGCGTGCGCACCGGATGGCCGCTGTCCGGCCGGCTCACCGGCCGGTCCCAGCCGCTGGGCGAGGGCCTTCCGCCGCCCTGCAGCCGCTGCCGTGCCTCCCGGCGGCGGCGCAGCTTCTCCTGCCGGAGCCACCAGATCCAGCCCACGGCCAGTGCCGCCGCCAGCACCCCCAGCGCCGCCGGCAGCGCCCCCAGGCTGAGCCCCGGCCCGGCGGGCTGTGTCTGCGCGAAGGAGGGTTTGATCACATAGGTGCTGTTTTGCAGCAGCTGCTCCAGGCCGGTACTGTCCAGATCCAGCCGCCCCAGATCGGTGGCCTGGGCGGTAACGGTATCGGGCAGGGTGATGTGTACCCGGGGCGCAAACGCGGCGCCCAGCACATACTGGGCGGGCAACTCATAGTCAAACTGCAGCTGATCGGCACTTACATCCTTGTGCAGCAGCACGGCGCCGCTGGGCGGGGTGACCGTGATGCTGCCCAACTCCCCGCCTCCGCCGCTGACCGGCACCTGCAAAGTCTGGGCCGGGGCCGCATACTCCACACGGGAGAAATTCTCGTAGCAGTAATCCAGCAGCGCGCAGGCGTCCGCGAACTTGTTGTATTTCTGCGGGCAGCCCAGCACCACGCAGATCAGACGGATACCGTCCTGTTCCGCGTAGGTCACCATCGTATTTTTTGCCTCGTTGGTAAAGCCGGTCTTGCTTCCCTTGGCGTATTCCCGATAGTACTTGCCTCCCAGCCGCATCCAGTCGCTGATGGAAAACTGCCGCTGTTCCGGCTGTTTGTTGGTGGGCTCCATCGTCCAGGTCTCGGTGCGGCCGAAGATGGTGGTGAACTGGGGCTGGGTCAGCGCCCAGCGGGTGATCCGGGCCATATCGTAGGCCGTGGTATAATGGTTCTCGTCCTGCAGGCCGTGAGGGCTGGTAAAATGGGTGCCGGTAAGCCCCAGTTCCTGCACCTGGGCGTTCATCGCGTCCACCCCGCCCTGGATGCTGCCGCCGATGTACTCGGCCAGCACGTTGGCCCCGTCGTTGGCGGAGGCCATCTCCACCCCGTACAGGATATCCTCCAGATTGACCTGCTCGTCCTCGATCAGGGCAATGTGGCTGGACTCGGTTCCATAGAGCGAATGCACCGCGTCATAGCTGACCGTCAGGGTCACATCCAGATCGCCCTGGGCCTTTTCCAGCGCCAGGCCCATGGTCATGATTTTGGTGATCGAGGCCGGATAGTGGCGCACGTCGGCATTGTGGGCCAGCACCACCTGGCCGGTGTCCGCGTCCATCACCACATAGGCGTCCCCCAGCGTCTCAGGCGGCGCGTCTTCCGCCGCGCATACAGGCATACAAAGGCCAGCCGCCGCCAACAGGCCAGCCAGTGCGCCAAGCAGTCGTTTTTTGGTCACGTTGACTCCTTTTTATCGCAACTCCCCCTCTCCGGGGGTACTTTACCGGTATAACTGTATTATTATACGCCTGTCGGACGATCAGAGCAAGATTTGTGCAAAAAATTCATCCCGGCTGGCGAAAAATTCCTGTTTCTGCTACACTGGAATCAAAACCCATCGGGAGGCAAGGACATGGAAGGCTGCATCGACAAGGCCCGGGCCCGCGCGCTGGCCCGGCAGCTGCGCGCCGGCTGGAGCGAGGAATACCGGCGGCGGCTGGGGGAAGGCATGGCAGCCCGGCTGGCGGGCTGGCCTCTCTGGCGGCAAAGCCGGAGAATATTCGGCTTTTACGGCACGGCGCGGGAGCCGGATACCCGCCCGGTGCTGGAGCTGGCCCTGGCTATGGGCAAGGCCCTGTACCTGCCCCGTGTGACCGGCCCGGGCCGGATGGAGGCGGTGCGGGTGCGCGCGCTGGACAAGCTGGCGCCCGGAGCCTGGGGCATCCCGGAACCGCCCGGCCCTGCCCCCGTTCCGACGGCAGAGCTTGACCTGATCCTGCTTCCCTGCCTGGCGGCCGCGCCCGGCGGCACGCGGCTGGGCTGGGGCGGCGGGTATTACGACCGGTTCCTTGACGGCCGCGCCGTTCCGGCGGCAGTGCTCTGCCCGGAAGCGCTGATCGCCCCTTTCCTTCCCGCCGAGCCCCATGACGCGCCGGCGGGCTGGATCGTAACCGAGCGCCGGGTCCTGGTCTGCGAAAGCACATAAGAAAAGCCGGGACGCGCATCCCGGCTTTCCTTCAACTCAGCAGCACCGGCTGAAACTGGCGGCCCCGCAGCGCGCATTTCAGCACGTCGGGCAACAGGGCAAAGTCGCTCTGCAGGCTGGCGGGCTTTTTCAGCGGCGCGTCCTGGCTGATGGGGGTCAGATAGTAGTGCTTGCGGTTGAGCAGCGTACCCAGATTGACCAGGCTGGCGCCCAGGCCGTCGTTGGTGCTGACCGCCAGCACGATGGGCTTGCCGCCCCGCAGCATGCTCTTGACCCCCAGCGTCACCGGGGTATCGCTGATCCCATGGGCCAGCCGCCCCAGGGTGGCCCCGGTGCAGGGGGCCACGATCATGGCGTCGGCCATGTTCTTGGGGCCCAGCGGCTCCGCCTCCTGCAGCGTCTCCATGGGGGCGTGGCCGGTGATCAGCCGCAGCTGATCTTTCCAGCCGCGGGCCGTACCGAACCGGGTATCCATCCCGGCAGCGGCAAAACTCATCAGCGGCAGCACCTGAAAGCCCTGCTCCACCAGCCGGCGCACCTGTACGATCACCTTGTCAAAGGTACAGAAGCTGCCGCACATGGCAAACACCACCGTTCGTTGCTGTTCCATCGTTGCTATCCCCTTTCCTCTTGTTCCGCCTGTTTCAGTATGGACAGCACGGCCCGGGCAATGAACCGCCCCGCCGTGTCCGGCGCGTATTTTCCCGGCAGGCCGGGAGCCGGTACCAGGCAAACGCCCAGCCGGGCGGCGGCGTCCGGATCCGCCGCGCCGTGGCCGGCCAGCTCGATCACCCGGGCGCCCGGCGCCAGCCGGGCCAGGGTGGCTGCGTCCATCAGTGGGGCGGGCACCGTATTGACCACCGTATCCGCCCCGTCGGCAGCGGCCGCAAGCGCCTCGGCCTCCCATGCCCGGCAGCCGTCCGCCTCGGCGGCCGCCCGACGGGCCGGAAGCCGGTCCACGGCGGATACGGCCATGCCCAGCGCCAGCGCCCGACGCCCGATCGCCTGCCCTACCCGGCCATATCCCAGCACAAGCAGTTCCGAGCCCCACAGGGTCGTGCGGCGGCCCTGCATCAGCAGGGCCAGGCAGCCCTCCGCCGTGGGGATGGCGTTGAGCAGCGCCAGTTCCTCCCACTGCATGTAATCCCGCAAAACAAACCCGGCCGCCCGGGCCGCCGCCGCCGCGCCGGAACTTACCGCTCCGCCGAAAAGCTGCGCCCCCGGCCTTGCCCGCCCCAGCGCCAGCACCAGGTCGGGGGAGGACGCCTCCAGCCGGACCCCCAGCAGGATACAGTCCGCCTGCTCGGGCGTCGCCAGGGTCTGCCCGGCCGCGGTCAGCGCCCGGGCGGCGGCCTGCAGCCGCGCGTCCTGTCCCAATACCGCAAATCGCTTGTTCATCTTGATCCCTCCGTCCGCGTATGCCCCATGCTATGCCGGGCCAGGGCCGGGGGTGCGCAAAAAACACGCCATGGAGCCTCTCCATGGCGTGTTTTTCTTTGCGATCAGAGAAAGCGGGCCAGACTGCCGCCCAGCTGAAACAGTACCGGAGCCACATTCAGTTCCGGCTGTTCCACTACCACCTTGAGCAGCATCGCAAGGACCTTTCCGGCCTTGCGGGCGCTGACCCCTCCGGCCAGAAGTTCGGCCCGGGTCACGGCCAGCTGGTCCACGCGGAAGGGTTCGCGGCTTTCCAGCAGTTCCCGGTAGAGCTGCGCTGTCCGGTCCCAGCCGGGGGCCAGCAGACCGAACAGCGCCGCCATCTCGTCGCCGGGCAGCGGCGCGCCCTCCGCCAGGCGGCGTTTGAGGGCCAGCCGGTCGGCGGGCGGCCCGGCCCGGAACAGTTCGTCCAGATGGGCGTAGTCCTGGCAAAAACTCTGGCCCAGCTTCATGCGGCGGGCGGCCTGTTCGGCGTCGGCCCCGCACAGCCGGAGAAACAGCCACCAGCGGCTCAACAGGCCGGAAGGCGCCTGGGCCAGAGGATGCAGGCAGGCGCAGCCCCGGATGCCCACTCCGCGCAGACCGCCCGCCTGGACCAGCGGAGCCAGGGCCTGGGGGCAGGGACCGGTGAGGGCCCGGTTCAGCTCGTCCCGCACGGCCAGCGGGTCGGCGTGCACCAGCGCCGGGGCCGCTTCCATCGCGGCGGAAAAGCAGTCCCAGTCGGCGGCACAGCCGCTTTCGGCAGCCAGCCGGATCAGCTGCAAGGCGCGCATCGGGTCGGCGGAAAAGAAGGGGCCTGGGGCCCCGGTACAGCCCAGCACAGGGCCTTCGCCGCCGGAACGGGTACAGAACCCCTCCGGCAGGCAGGCGGGGGCTCGGGCGGATTCGGGCATGGGATCACCTCCGTGGAATGCCGCCGAGGCACGGCGGCGGTGTGGTTACCATTATAGCAAAAATTTGTCCGGAGTGTTTATTTTTGTGCAAAATAATTATATAATGAGATACAAGGCAGGCGCGGCCTGCCAATACATGGCCAAAGGTGGTTTGTGGGAATGGCGATCACGAGCGGGTTCAACAAAGACCTTCTGGCGGGGGTATCCCGCCTGCATTTCATCGGCATCGGCGGCAGCGGGATGTTTCCGCTGGTGCAGATCCTGGCGTCCAAGGGATATACCATCACCGGCAGCGATGTGAACGAGGGCACCATCATCGACGCGGAGCGGGCCATGGGTATTCAGGTCTATATGGGGCACGCCGCGGAACATGTACTGAGCGCGGATATGGTGGTCTACTCGGCCGCGATCCACGCCGATAACGCGGAACTGCAGGAGGCGGACATACGGGGCATCCCCTGCGTGGAACGCAGCGTGATGCTGGGTTACGTCAGCCGGCTGTACCCCCGCAGCGTATGCGTGGCGGGCACGCACGGCAAAACCACCACCACCAGCCTGATCACCACCATGCTGGAACTGGCCGGGCGGGACCCGGCGGCGGTGATCGGCGGCAAACTGCCCCTGATCCACGGCTATGGAAAAGCCGGTCTGGGCCAGAACATCGTGGTGGAGGCCTGCGAGTTTGCCGAGACCTTTTTGCGGCTGGCGCCGTCGGTGGCGATCATCCTGAACATCGACAACGACCATCTGGACTGCTACGGCACCATGGGCAACCTGAAACTGGCTTTTCGCAAATTCGCGCTGCTGGCCAGCCACGCGGTGGTCGTGAACGCGGACGATGAGAACACCATGCAGGTGATGGGCAGCATCGACCGGGACGTGCGCACCTTCGGTATCCGCAAACACGCGGACTATAAGGCCGAGAATGTGCGGGAGTACAAACCCGGATTCTACGAGTTTGACGTGACCGAATTTGGCGAACCCTACGCCCATATCCGAATGGCCGCGCCCGGCTACCACAACATCTACAACGCCCTCGCCATGACCGCCTGCGTACCGCTGGTGGGGCTGTGCCCCGGCGACGCGGAAAAGGCCGCCGCCAGTTTTACCGGGGCGGGCCGGCGCTTTGAGATCAAGGGCGAGGTGAACGGCGCCACTGTGGTGGATGACTACGCCCATCACCCCACCGAGGTGGGGGCTACCCTGAAAACCGCCCGGGAACTGACCGCCGGCACCTTGTGGGCGGTGCATCAACCCTTCACCTACAGCCGCACCCGCACCCTGCTGCGGGAGTTTGCCGAGGCGCTGCGCCTGGCCGACCGCGTGGTGCTGACCCCCATCATGGGCAGCCGGGAGGTGGACGACGGCAGCGTACGATCGGAGGATCTGGCCGCCCTGATCCCGGATTCGGTGGTGGTGGAAAGCCTGGACGCCGCCGCGCAGTATATCCGGGAGAACGCCAAAGCGGGCGACCTGGTGATCACCCTGGGCTGCGGCGACGTGTACAAGGCCGCCGACAGGATGGTGGCGAAATAACCGAACAAAAAGCGGGGAGGCGTGCCTCCCCGCTTTTTTGTGTTTCAGCTGGTGGTGAGGCCCACGCTCACCCCCAGCGCCTGGTCTACCCGCTGCTGGTCCTCCGGGTCCAGACGGCCCGCCCGCTCCCGCAGGCGGCGTTTGTCCAGCGTTCGGATCTGTTCCAGCAGCACGATGCTGTCCCGCGTCAGGCCGCCCCGGCCCGCCTTGAGCCCGATATGGGTGGGCAGCCGGTTTTTGTCCTGCCGGGAGGTGATCGCCGCCGCGATCACCGTGGGGCTGTGCCGGTTGCCGACGTCGTTCTGCAAGATCAGCACCGGGCGTATGCCGCCTTGTTCCGAGCCCACCACCGGGCTCAGATCCGCGTAAAAGACCTCTCCGCGATGCACTTCCATGTACAAAAACCCTCCCTGAATTTTTTGGTCAGGGAGAGTATGCCCCGCAAACGGATGGTTTATACCGTCTCCGCCACCGCGAACGCCGTGGCCACACCGCCGTCATGGCTGATAGACAGATGCACTGTAAGACCGTTTTCCGCCGCCCAGGCCGCCGCCGTCCCGCGCAGCGCATAGTAGGGCGCGCCGGAAGGGCGGCGCAGCGCCTCGATCTCATCCAGAGCAAAACCGCCGATCCCCCGCCCGGCCGCCTTGAGAAAGGCCTCCTTGGCGGCCCAGCAGCCCGCCGCCCGCTCGGCCCGGCGGGACAGGGCGGTAGCCGCCAGCAGGGCCTGCTCCCGCGGGCCGAATACCTTCTTCAGAAACGACGGGCGCGCCAGGCTCTTTTGCAGCCGGTCGATCCGTACGGTATCCACCCCGATGCCCGCGATCATGGCGACGCCTCCTTTCGTTTTTTGTAGTATACCACAGCCGCCGCCCCCTTGCAAACCGGGAAAAACCGTGGTATAATCGGTCTTGTCAAACGCGTTGACGAAGGAAAGTACCCGCCGGTCTCCCGGCGCAGAGAGGGGCCCCCCGGCTGCAAGGGCCCTGCGGTGAGCGGCGGAGAAGTTCCCTTCCGAGCGGCCCGGCTGAAGGCGCTGTGCGCTGGTAGGCGGGGACGGATTCCCCCGTTAGCGGGACAACGAGTGTTTGCTCGAGGCATTTTGAGCAGAAATCCGGGTGGTACCGCGGAGCTTTTACCGGCTTCGTCCCTGATCAGCAGGGGCGGGGCCGTTTTGTTTTGCTTCCCCGCCCGAACACGCCGCCCCGCGCGGCACAACGGAAGGAGCAGAACCAGTATGCAACAGATCATTGACCAGCTGACCGCCCAGGCCGGCGCGGCCCTGGCCGCCGCCAACGACCTGCAGAGCCTGGCCGCTTTCTGGCAGGAGTACCTGAGCCGCAACGGCAAGGTGGCGGGCCTGATGAAGGAGCTGCGCAACGTGGCCCCCCAAGACCGCCCCGCCGCCGGCAAGATCATCAACGCCTGCAAAGCGAAGCTGACCGCCGATTATGAGGCCGCCTCCGCCCGCATCGAGGCGGCGGAACTGGCCCGGCGCAACGCCGCCGAGGCGGTGGACATCACCCTGCCCGCCAAGACCCGTCCGCTGGGTGGGCTGCACCCCATCACCCTGGTGAAGAACCAGATCATCGACGTGTTCGCCGGGATGGGCTTTGAGGTGTACGAGGGCCCCGAGATCGAGGACGACGACCACAATTTCACCCGGCTGAACGTGCCCCGCAACCATCCCGCCCGGGATATGCAGGACACCTTCTATGTGACCGAGGACCTGCTGCTGCGCACCCAGACCAGCCCGGGCCAGATCCGCACCATGGACGCAAAGAAGCCCCCCATCAAGGTGCTGGTGCCGGGGCGCGTGTTCCGCAGCGACAGCGACGCCACCCACAGCCCCATGTTCCACCAGATGGAGGGGCTTGTGGTGGACAAGGGCATCACCCTGTGCGATTTGCAGGGTATGCTGGACAAGCTGGCGCAAGCCCTGTTTGACGAGCATTCCCACACCCGGCTGCGGCCCAGCTACTTCCCCTTCACCGAACCCAGCGTGGAGGTGGACGTGAGCTGCTGCGAGTGCGGCGGAAAAGGATGCAGCCTGTGCAAGGGCACCGGCTGGATCGAGGTGCTGGGCGGCGGGGTGGTCAACCGCAAGGTGCTGGAAAACTGCGGCATCGATCCGGATGTATATTCCGGCATCGCCTTCGGCATCGGCATCGAGCGGATCGCCATGCTCAAGTACGGGATCAACAACATCGGCCTGCTGTTTGAGAACGACCTGCGTTTTCTGCGGCAGTTCCAGGAATAAGGAGGGCGCCATACCATGAAACTGCCTTACAGCTGGCTGAAACAATACGTAGACATCGACATCTCCCCGGAGGAACTGGAGAAACGCCTGTTCTCCTGCGGGTTCGAGGTGGAGGAACGGATCGACCTGGCCGCCGGGATCTCCCGGGTGGTGGTGGGCCGGATCACCCGCATGGAAAAGCAGGAGGGCACCGACCATCTGCACGTCTGCACTGTGGACTGCGGCGACGAGTACGGCCACGACCTGATCATCAGCACCGGCGCGCCCAATATTTTTGAGGGGGCCAAGGTCCCGGTGGCACTGGACGGGGCCACCCTGCCCGGCGGTGTGACCATTAAAAAGCGCAAGATGCGCGGGGTGGAGAGCAACGGCATGATGTGCTCCGGCGAGGAACTGGGCCTGACCGAGGACCTGTATCCCGGCGCGGAGGTGTACGGCCTGCTGATCCTGCCCGACGATACCCCGCTGGGCGCGGACATCTGCGGCGTTGTGGGGCTGGACGACACCATCTTTGACGTGTCCATCACCTCCAACCGGCCGGACTGCCAGTCCATCCTGGGCATGGCCCGGGAGGTGGCCGCCCTGCTGGGCAAGCCTTTGAAGATGCCCGCCACCGACTACACCGTCACCGCCGAGGGAGACGACCGCATCCGTGTCCAGGTGGACGCGCCCGACCTGTGCCCCCGGTACCTGGCCCACTATGTGCGCAACATCCGCCCCGGCACCTCGCCCCGGTGGATGCGCCGCAACCTGGCGCTGGCCGGGCTGCGCAGCATCAGCAACGTGGTGGACATCACCAACTACGTGCTGCTGGAGATCGGCCAGCCCATGCACGCCTTTGACCTGGACAAGGTGGCCGGCCGGCATATCACCGTGCGCCGCGCCGCCCCCGGCGAGAAGATCGTGACCCTGGACGAGAAGGAGTTCACCCTGACCGGGAACAACCTGGTCATCAGCGACGAGGACAAGCCGGTGGCTCTGGCCGGCGTGATGGGCGGGCTGAACAGCGGCATCAGCGACGACAGCCGCCAGCTGCTGTTTGAGTGCGCCACCTTTGCCCGGGACTGCGTGCGCAAGACCAGCCGCGCCCTGGGCCAGAGCAGCGATTCCAGCGCCCGGTATGAGAAGGGCGTGGACCAGTATAGCACCGAGCTGGGGCTGCGCCGGGCGCTGCACCTGATCCAGGAACTGGACTGCGGCGACATCACCCCCACCTGCTTTGACTGCGGCGGCGACCGGGTCCCGGCGCCCATCGTGGTACAGGCCACCCCCGCCCAGATCAACGGGGTGCTGGGCATCGAGGTGCCCGCCGACGCCATGAAGGACATTTTGCAGCGGCTGGAGTTTACGGTGGAGGAGGAGGGCGGCGTCTGGACCGTGACCGCCCCCCGCTACCGGGAGGATATCGAAGGGTATCCGGACCTGGCCGAAGAGGTCATCCGGGAATACGGCTACGATAAGCTGACTCCGACCTTCCTCAAGACCGCGGCGGTGACCACCGGCGGGCTGAACGCCGCCCAAAAGGCCCAGATGAAGCTGAAACGGCTGCTCTGCGGTCAGGGCTGCTTCGAGGCATCCACCCTGGCTTTCTACTCCCCCGCCGATCTGGACGCGCTGCACCTGCCCGCTGATGACCCGGCCCGCAAGGTCATCCCCATCCTGAACCCGATCAGCGTGCACCTGTCCATCATGCGCACCCTGCTGGCGCCGTCCATGCTCAAGGTGATCGTGGACAACCTGAAAAAAGGCAACGGCGCGGGCCGGCTGTTTGAGATGGGCAATGTGTACCTGCCCAGGCAGCTGCCGCTGACCGAACTGCCCAAGGAGCGGATGACCCTCTGCCTGGGGGTATTCGGCCCGGAGGAGGATTTCTTCACCGTGAAAGGGCTGATGGAGGCCATCGGCCAGGCTTTCGGGGTGGAACTGCGATATGAGCGGGATCAGGTGTGCTGGCTGCACCCGGGCATGACCGCTTCGGTGTGGTGCGGCGATGTAAAGATCGGCGTGTTCGGCAAGCTGGCCAACGAGGCGACCGCCGAGTTGAAGATCGCGAAAGACGAGAAAGCCGGCCAGAACATCTACCTGGCGGAATTGGACTGGGAGGCCTTCCGCGGCTGCGTGCCCGCGCTGGTGCGGTACAAACCGCTGAGCGAGTTTGCCCCTGTGCGCCGTGACCTGGCGCTGGTGTGCGACGAGGCGGTGAGCTGCGGCGAGATCGAGGGCTGCATCCGCGGCGCCAGCAAGCTGGTGAGCGATACCGCCCTGTTTGACCTGTACCGGGGCGACCGGCTGGGCGCTGGCAAAAAGAGCCTGGCCTTTACCCTGACCTTCCACGCGGACGACCGCGCCCTCACCGACGAGGAGGTGGACGCGGCGGTGCGCAAGGTATTGAAACAGCTGAACGGCATGGGCGTGACCCTGCGCAGCTGAAAAACGATCCCGCGGCGGATACAAGCGGCCCGGAGCCTTTGCTCCGGGCCGCTTCTTTTTGCCGGTAAAAGAGAAAAACCGTCCGCGCGGAAGGGACATCCGCGTCGGACGGTTGGTCGTATCAGGGATTGGCCGGCGTCGAGCCGGGCGATGGGGACGGGGCCTCTGAGGGAGCCGGGTCCGCCGACGGGGTGGGCTCCACCACCGGGGCGGGGGTGGCCGGGGCGGCGGGTTCCTGGGCGATATACACATTGACGATGGTCTTGTCCACGTCGATGCTCGCGCCGGGTTCCACGTCGGTCTTGACCACGCAGTTCGCGGCGTACTCACCGCTGTTGGTCAGCATAAGCAGGCTGAACCGGATCCCCCGGCTGTTCAGTTCCTGTTCCGCATTCTCCCGGGTAAAGCCGATGATATTGGGCATCTGGGTCAGTTCCGGGCCTTTGCTGATGGTCAGCCTGACGATCGGCTCCTCATCGGTGACGGTAGTTCCCGCCTCCGGGCTCTGGGCCATGATCGCCCCCTCGGGGTATTCGGAACTGTAATCCTCCGCCAGCGTGAAGAGGAATTTGGCCGCATATTCGGTATTGTTCTGCACCGAACTGTACTGCAACCCCACAAAGTTGGGAATGGAGACGGGCTCCTCCTCCGGGGGCTGGCTCACGCTGCTCGGCGCGCTGCTGTCCGGCGGAGGAGTGCGGCTTTCCCAGCCGATGAGCACCACCGTCAGCAAAATGGCCAGCACCGCGATCACCCCCAGCGCGATGGCCAGAAGATGCCGGGTGTCCAGGGTGACCGACTCTTGTTTTTTCTCACGCCCCATCAGCGCGTCGGCTGCCGCGGGCGAGGCCAGCGCCCCCATCAGTTCCGGCACCGTCTGGATGCGCTCGGCAGGCACCAGCCGCATCGCGGCGGACAGGATGGAGGATACATAGCCGGGCACCCGGCTCTCCGCCCGGGAGGCGGGGGCCAGACTGTCCCGCACCTGGCGCTGCACCGCCGACAGGGGCTGCATGCCGGTAACAAGGCGATAAAACACCGCCGCCAGCCCGTATACATCGGTATAGCGGCCTTCAAATTCCTGAGGCTTGTACTGTTCCGGCGCGGAGTACCCGTCATACAGCTGGGGTTTCAACTCGCTGCCCGCCCGGCGCAGGCCCAGGGTGGCGTAGCCGGTCAGCCGGGCCACACCGCCTTCGGTGAGCAGGATGTTGTCCGGGCAGACGCCCCGGTGCACCAGCCCCGCCTTGTGCATGGCGGCTACCCCTTCCATGATGGGCTGCATCAGGCTGCGGGCCTCCGCCAGCGGCAGCGCACTGGCCCGCAGGGACAGGTATTCGGACAGGGGCGTGCCCTGGATCTGTTCGGTCACCGCGTAGACCGTCTGATTTTCCTCCAGCACATCCAGCACCGCCACCAGGCCGGTGGCCGGGGTGATCCGCTGGATCGCCCGGTACAGGTCCGCAAAATCCATACGGGTGGTTTTGAACAGCACCTCGCTGCCGGCCTTGGGCTCCACCTCGCCGGCTTCGTTGCGGCCCTGGCTCAGGGTGACCGGCAGGTATTCCTTCACGGTCACCCGCAGACCGGCGGTATTCTCCACCGCGGCGTAAAGGACGCCTTCGCCGTCGGTATTCAGATACTGGGCCAGGGTATACCGCCCGGCCAGCACCGTACCGAAGGGCAGCGCCCCGGGCGGGTTGTGATTTTCAAAACTCTTGCCGCAAAAGGGGCAGGCGGCCCGCCCTGCCTGGGTCTTGGACAGACAGAACGGGCATACCATCTGCGCCGCGCTCACAGGCAACCCTCCTTTGTGGTCGGACCCTCAGCGGTCCAGGTCTTCCTCGTTCTCCAGATTGTGCCAGACATTCTGCACATCGTCGTCCTCTTCCAGGGCGTCCAGCAGCTTGGCCATCAGTTTCTGGTTGTCCTCGTCGGTGATGGCGCTGGTGGTGGAGGGCACCATCTCCACCTCGGCGGAGATGAAGCTGTAACCCTTGTCCTCCAGGGCCTGGCGCACCGCGCTGAAATCATCGGGTGCGCAGGTCACTTCCACCACATCGTCCCCCATGTCGAAGTCCTCGGCGCCGGCGTCGAAGCAATCCTCCATGGTCTTTTCCTCATCCAGGCCCTCGCCGTCCAGCACGATGACGCCCTTCTGGGTGAACATAAAGGCCACACAGCCCATGTTGCCCAGATTGCCGCCAAACTTGTCAAAGTAGTGGCGCAGGTTGGCCGCGGTGCGGTTGCGGTTGTCGGTCAAAGTCTCCACCATCATGGCGATGCCGCAGGGGCCGTAGCCTTCGTAGGTGATAGACTCGTAGTTCTCCTTCTCGCCGCCCTCGGCCTTTTTGATGATCCGCTGGATGTTGTCATTGGGCACGTTCAGGCTCTTGGCCTTGGCGATCAGATCCCGCAGTTTGCCGTTGGAGTTGGGGTCGCCGCCACCCTCACGCACGGCTACCGAGATCTCCCGGCCCACCTTGGTGAATACCTTGGCCTTCTGGCCGTCGGTCTTTTCCTTTTTGCGCTTGATATTGTTCCATTTGCTGTGTCCCGACATGGAAATCCTCCTGTTTATCTGCCCCATAGGGCGTTCTGGGCAGGCTTGCCTGCCAATAGTGTCTTAACTAATATAGTGTATCACAGCCCCGGGCCGATTTCAACCGGTCCCAGCAGCCGCAGCCCCTTGGGATAGTGGTTTTTTGCCGTTTTGCCGCTCACCTTGGCCCCGCCCAGCGAGTAGCCGTCCACCAACACGGCGCACCAGCCGTTTTCGGCCTCGGGCGCGGGGAGGGGATGCCCCTGCAGATAGGCTTCCACCCGCCCGTCCGCCAGCGGCAGTTCCAGCCGGTTTTGGCATACCGCGCCGAAGGCGGTGAACAGATGGTGTTCCGGCTCAAAGCGGCCCTTTCGCACCGTGCCGGCCGCCACCCCGGCCCGCAGGATGCGCAGTTTTTGGGCCGCGGCGGGCAGCGGCACGGCGGGCGGCAGGATCAGCCTGTCCCCCCGCAGCATAGCCGGGCGCTCGGCCAGCTCCAAAAAATACTCTTTGGCGAAATTTATCCATTCTTTACAGGTCGGAGCAGATTTTGCCGGGCGAACCGAGGCTGCCGAAGGTCCGTCCAGACGGCGCAGGCGGGCCATAAAGTGCCCCTCGCCCCCCTGACCGGGCCAGATACGGCGCACCGCGTTCACATCCAGCGGCAGCCCGCCGGTGCGGTTTTCCTCGCCGGGGCTGCCGAAAGCGTCGCCGCAGCTTTCCAGGGCAAACTCCGGATGGCGGGCCAGGAACGCCGCCACCTGGCCCTCGTCCTCCTCGGGGGCGAAGGTGCAGGTGGAGTAGACCAGCAGCCCGCCGGGGGCCAGCATCCGGGCGGCGTTTTCCAAAATCTGCGCGCCCAGGGCGGCGCACTGGCGCACCAGCGCCTCGCTGTGCCGGGTCAGGGCCTGAGGCTCCTTGCGGAACATCCCTTCTCCGGAGCAGGGAGCATCCACCAGCACCCGGTCAAAAAAGGCGGGAAAGGCCTCGGCCAGGCGGGCGGTGTCCTCATTGGTCACCACCGCGTTGGCCACCCCCATCCGCTCCAGGTTGCCCCGCAGGATGGCGGCCCGGCCCGCCTCGTATTCGTTGCAGACCAGCAGCCCCTGCCCCTGCAGCGCGGCGGCCAGCTGGCTGCTTTTGCCGCCGGGAGCGGCGCAGGCGTCCAGCACCTTCATGCCGGGCCGCACGTCCAGCAGCGCGGCGGGGGCGGCGGCGCTGGGTTCCTGGGAATAAAAGGCCCCCGCATGGTGGTAGGGATGGCGGCCGGGATGGAACTCCGGCAGGTCCACAAAAAAGCTCGCCGCGCAGAAGGGCGAGGGCCGCAGCGGCAGCCCGCACCCGGCGGCAAACCGTTCCACCGTGCCCCGCAGGGTATTGACCGTGACCCCCCGGGCCGCCGTGTTGCCGGCGGGGGTGAGAAGCTGCGCGAAGCGGGGGCCCAGCAGCGCCTGCTCCCGCTCATAAAAATACTCGCCTGCCAGAAAAATCCACCTTCCTTCTGCATATCCGCCCCGGGTGGGGGCAACACTATCCTCAGACGGGCCGCACAAGGCGCCCCGCCTGAAAGGAGAAACAAACATGGACAATCGCAAGACCAGCGCCAATACCCAGAAATCCGCCCAGAACACCAAGGAACAGTACGGCGAGAACCGCACCGGCAGCCGCAGCACCAGCAAGACCACCGGCAGCACCAACAGTGTGGGCACCCGCAGCACCGACTGCAACCGGAACAAGTAAGTTCCTCTCCCAACAGCGGCAGCGCCCGCGATCGGGCTGTATCGGTCAATTCTGACCGGTCCGATCGCGGGCGCTGCGTTTTTGCGAAAGGGCCTCAGCCCTTTTCCGTTTCGCCCGCCTGCCAGACGGCCTCGAACAGCTGCCGGATGCGCTCGTCCCGGCCCTGCAGAAACAGCCAGCCCAGCAGGGCTTCAAAGCCGGTGGAGGCCCGGTATTCCTCCGGGGTGGCATGCTTGGCCACGGTGGCTTTGCTGGTGTTTTTGCCCCGGCGCACCACGTTCCGTTCTTCCTCGGTGAGAAGGGGCTCCAGCAGGGCCAGCGCCTGAAACTGGGCCTTGGCGGAGACGTACTTCACCGCCTCGCTGTGCAGCCGGCCGGGCTGCAGGCGGGTGCGCTCCACCAGGCGCTGACGCACCAGCAGCTCCCACACGCCGTCCCCTACAAAAGCCAGGCTCAGGGGGGACTGTTCGCGGATATCCACCCCGCCGCCAGGGGCGAACAGCCCGGCATTGTCCTGCCGATCAGAATACATAGTCGAACTCAAACTCCCCGATCTTGATGGTATCGTCCTCCTGCACGCCGCGGCGCACCAGCTCGTCCAGCACACCGCTCTCCCCCAGCTGCCGCTGGAAGTATTGCAGGCTCTCATAATCTTCCACGTCGCTGCCCTCCAGGATACGTTCCAGCCAGGGGGCGTCCACACGCCAGGCGTGCTCCTCCTCCTGCTCCACCGTAAACGCGCGGGGATCGGCGGGGGCTTCGCTGCGCACGAACTCCGGCTCGTACACCTGCACGGGGGGCAGATCCTTCAGCCGCTCGTACACCAGGCCGGGCAGCCCGTCCAGCCCCTGCCGGGTGGCGGCGGAGATGGGCAGGAAGGTCAGGCCCTGGCCCTCGATGAAGGCGCGGAACGCCTCCACCTGTTCGGGTGTTGCGATGTCGCACTTGTTGCCCAGCACGATCTGGGGCCGCCGGGCCAGTTCGGCGCTGAAGCTGGCCAGTTCGTGGTTGATGCGCTCGAAGTCCTCTTTTGGGTCCCGGCCCTCGCAGCCGGACACGTCCACCACATGCAGCAGCAGGCGGCAGCGCTCCACATGACGCAGAAAATCGTGTCCCAGGCCCACACCCTCGCTGGCACCCTCGATCAGGCCGGGGATGTCGGCGGCCACAAAGCTGGCCTCCGGCCCCACCCGCACCACCCCCAGCACAGGGGTCAGGGTGGTGAAATGGTAGTTGGCGATCTTGGGGCGGGCGGCGCTGATGGCCGAGATCAGGGTGGATTTGCCCACGTTGGGGAACCCGACCAGACCCACGTCCGCGATGAGCTTGAGTTCCAGCCGGACCTCGAACTCCTCCCCGGGCAGGCCGGGTTTGGCAAAGCGGGGGATCTGGCGGGTGGGGCTGGCGAAATGGGTGTTGCCCCAGCCGCCCTTGCCGCCCCGGGCCACCACCACCGGCTCATCGCCGGAGATATCGGCCATGACCAGGCCGCTGGCCGCGTCCCGGATCACGGTGCCGCGGGGCACCCGGATCACCAGGTCGGGGGCGTTCTTGCCGGTGCAGCGGCTGCCGGAGCCGTTCTCGCCCGCCTGGGCCACATACTTGCGCTTATAGCGGAAATCCATCAGGGTGGACAGGTTGTCGTCCGCCACAAAGACCACGTTGCCGCCCCGGCCGCCGTCGCCGCCGTCCGGCCCGCCGGCCGCCACGAACTTCTCCCGGTGAAAACTCACCGCGCCGTCGCCGCCCTTGCCGGCCTTGATGACGATGCGGGCCACATCCACAAAATTGGTTGCCACAGGCGTTGCGCCTCCTTTCGACAAAAAAGACCGGGCGCTGGGCCCGGCCTTTTGCTTGTGATTACTGCTTGACGCTGACCTTCTTGCGGTCGCGGCCCATGCGCTCAAAGCTGACCTTGCCGTCCACCAGAGCGAACAGGGTGTCGTCGCTGCCCTTGCCCACGTTCTCACCCGGATGGATGTGGGTGCCGCGCTGACGAACCAGAATGTTGCCGGCCAGGACGAACTGACCGTCGGCACGCTTCACGCCCAGACGCTTGGACTCGGAGTCACGGCCGTTTTTGGTAGAACCTACGCCTTTTTTATGTGCCATGGTACATTTCCTCCTTCTTTAAGCTTTGATCTCGGTGATTTCCACCTTGGTGTAGGGCTGACGATGGCCCAGACGGCGGGCGCTGCCCTTCTTGGGGCGATAGGTGATGATGTTCAGCTTCTTGCCCTTGCCGTTCTTGATGACCTTGCCCACAACAGAGGCGCCGTCCACAACGGGAGCGCCCACCTTGGCGCTGCCTTCCTCACCCACGACCAGCACCTGGTCGAAGTTGACGGTCTCGCCCTCGGCCACAGCCAGCTTCTCCACGAAGATGGTGTCGCCCTGCTGCACACGGTACTGTTTGCCACCGGTAACGATCACTGCGTACATATTGGTATCCTCATTTCTTTGAGACTCGCTGGTACCTAGGGCGGGTGCGCGCACCACTTGCCGAGCCCAGACCATGCGGCCTTACTACTATACCACAACCCCCGGCCGATTGCAAGAGGAAAATCGGGATTTTTTCGCGGTTTCAGGCGGTTTGACCGGCTGCGCCGCAAAAAGGCTCAAAGGGTGTTGCGGGCCGCCTGCAGGGTATTGACCATGAGCATGGCCCGGGTCATCAGCCCCACGCCGCCGGGCACCGGGGTGATGCAGCCGGCCTTTTCGGCCGCGGCGGCAAAATCCACATCGCCGCAGAGTTTGCCGTTTTCGTCCCGGTTGATGCCCACGTCGATCACCGCCGCGCCGGGCTTGATCATATCGCCGGTGACAAATCCGGGCCGGCCCACCGCCGCCACCAGGATGTCGGCCCCGGCACAGATCGACACCAGGTCTTTTGTCCGGCTGTGGCATATAGTGACGGTGGCGTTGCGGGCCAGCAGCAGCATGGCCGCCGGCTTGCCCACGATGTTGCTGCGGCCGATCACCACCGCCCGCTTGCCCGCTGGGTCTACCCCGGCGGCGTCCAGCATCTCAATGCAGCCCGCGGGGGTACAGGGCAAAAAGCATTTCTCCCCGATCAGCATCCGGCCCACGTTCACGGGGGTAAAGCCGTCCACGTCTTTTTCGGGGGGGATGGCCTCGATCACCGCCCGTTCGTCGATCTGGGCGGGCAGGGGCAGCTGCACCAGGATGCCATGCACGCTGTCATCGGCGGCCAGCACCGCCAGCCGGGCCAGCAGCGCCGCCTGGGTGGTGTCGGCGGGCAGCCGTTCCACCAGGCTGCGGATACCGCACTCTTCACAGTCCCTGGCCTTGCCCCGCACATAGACCGCGCTGGCCGGGTCGTCCCCCACCAGCAGCACCGCCAGGCAGGGCTGCACCCCCTGCCGCACACATTCCTCCACGCCGGCTCGCACCCGCGCCTTTACCTGCGCGGCCAGCGCTTTTCCGTCAATGATCCGTGCCGCCATCGCTCTGCTCTCCTTTCGGCTCCTGATCCGGGGCGGAGGCTTCGGCGTCCTGCGCCGCACGCCATTCTTTTACCGCCGTTTCGATGCGGCTCAGATCGAACCGCTCCTCGTTCATTCGTTTGGTAGCCGCCGCAAACTCGGCGTGGGAGGCCGAGGCGGGCAGGCTCTGTACCTCGCCGGGGACCCAGGTCTCGCCGGTGTGGGCCTTCCAGGCGCGGGCCCAGGCGGTCTGCCGGGTCAGGTCCACCGCCAGGGGGATGCGATATTCCCGCCCGGCAAACCGGCGGCGCAGCACCACCAGCAGGATCAGGGCCGCCACCACGCTCACCAGCGCCACCACCTGGCTGACCCGCAGCCCGAAGAAGGGTGTCATCAGGGAATCGGTGCGCAGCCCCTCGATCCAGAACCGCCCCGCGCCGTACCAGGCGGCGTACCACAGGGCCAGTTCTCCGTCAAAGCGGCGCTTTTTCATGTGCCGCCACAGCAAAGCCAGCCCCACAAAGCACCAGATGCTCTCGTACAAAAAGGTGGGATGCACCGGAAGGGACGGGTCCACCGTCACCCCCTGGGCGGCCAGTTCGGCCTGGGTACGTTCCAGATAACTCTGTGTAGCGGCGCTGTACATGCCCCAGGGCAGGGTGGTATTGGTGCCAAAAGCCTCCTGATTGAAGAAGTTGCCCCAACGGCCCATCCCCTGCCCGATCAGAAAGCCCATGCTCACCACGTCGAACACCCGCAGCAGCGGCAGGCGCCGCCAGCGGCAGGCCAGGCCGCCGAACACCGCCGCGCCGATCACGGCGCCGTAGATGGCCAGGCCGCCGTCCCGCAGGTTGATCATGTCCCACAGGCTTTCGTAGCGGAACGGCGCGAAGATCACATAGTAGACCCGGGCGCTGGCGATGGCCAGCACACCGCCGATCAGGATCACGTCCATGAACCGGTCCTTGTCGATGCCGAAATCCGGCGCGTAGTACATCCCGAAAGCCACTGCCAGCAACAGGCCGGCGGCGATGATCACGCCGTACCAGTAGATGGGCATGTTGCCGATGGTAAAGGCCACCCGGTCGATGGTAAATTCCAGGCCCAGGCCGGGAAACTCCACAAGATTGGTCATCGGTCTACCTCCGTGGGATGGATGAGAACCGTGGCGCAGCGTTCCCGGCTCAGCATGGTCTGCAGCGCGTCGTCCACATCCTGTTTGGTCAGGTTGGCCAGCGCCTGCAGTTCGTCGTACACCGTATACCCGTGCAAAAAACTGTTGGCCAGCGCGCCGGCGGTATCCTCGATCTGTTCCAGATCCTGGATCAGTTCGCCGTACATGCGATTCTTGTTCAGGCGGAACAGCTCCTCGTCCACCCCTTCGGCCCGCAGCCGGTCGATCTCATCCAGCAGCATCTCTTTGACCCGCTCGGGCTCGTCGCTCTCGCCGGTGAAAAGGATGCACAGGCAGCCGTCCAGCGCCAGAAAGTCCCCGTCAAACTCCGGGTTCACCAGCCCCTCGTCGTAAAGGCGGCGATAGAGCGGGGTGGTGCCGCCCACGATCAACTCGGTGAGCAGGTCGCAGACGATGCGCCCCCGCAGCCCGGCCAATCCGTCCGGCAGCGGGGCCTCCTTGAAACCGATGCCGATGCAGGGCTTGGCCACCGGCATGGAGAACTCCAGCCGCTGCCGGGCAACGGCCGGGCCCTCCTCCGCCCGGATACGCTCCACCGCAAAAGGCTGCCGGGGCTTATCCAGCCCGGCCCGGGCACAGGCGGCCTCCAGCCGCTCCATCGTGATGTTGCCCGCTGCGGCCAGCACCATGTTGGCCGGCTGGTAGAAGGCGTCGGCGCAGGCGTACAGCATCGCCGGGGTGATCTGCGCAATGCTCTCCGCCGTACCGGCGATATCGCTGCGCACCGGATGGGCCGCGTACAGGCACTGGCACAGGCCGGTGAGCAGCCGCCAGTCGGCGCTGTCGTCGTACATGCGGATCTCCTGGCCGATGATGCCCTGCTCCTTGGCGATGGTCTCCTCGGTAAAGTAGGGTTTGCCCACCATGCCCAGCAGCACATCCAGGCTCTCGTCGATCTTGCCGGTGGCCGTAAAGATATAACTGGTGCGGTCAAAGCTGGTATAGGCGTTGGCGTTGGCGCCGGTCTTGGCATAGAGGGCAAAGGCATCCCCCTCCTCGCTCTCGAACATCTTGTGCTCCAGAAAATGGGCCACGCCGGCAGGCAGGTCGATCCGCACGGGGCCGCGTCCGTCGTGTTTATCCAGCGTAAAGCTGGCGTCGGTGGAGCCGAACCGGGTGGCGTAGATTGCATGGGCGCCGGTGTAACCCGGCATGGGCTTGGCCAGCAGGGTCAGCCCGCTGGGCAGCACCTTGCTCTCGCAGGCGGCGGCGCTCTTGAGCGCCTGGGGCAGATCACGCATGGTCAGCGCCTCCTTCCGGGCTGGTGACCAGATAGGCCACCGAGAAGCTGAACCGGGCCAGCAGCGCGCGCACCTGATCCCGGGTGACCGCCCGCAGCCGGGCGGCGGACTGGGCCGGGGTGCGCACCTCGCCGCCCCGGCAGATCTCCATATAATACCAGTTTTCCAAACCGGAGAGGCTGTCCGCCACCGATTCCAGCCCGCTGAGCAGGCCGCGGCGGCAGTCCTCCAGTTCCTCGTCTTCAATGGGGCCGGTGCAGAGCCGGTCCAGTTCGGACAGGATGGCCGCCTGGGCCTGCTCGGCCTTGGCGGGCTCCACCCCGCTGTCCACCGTCATGCAGCCCACCATGCTCTGCAGGGTGGAACCGCAATAATAGCACAAGCTCTGCTTTTCCCGCACGTTCAGGAACAGCCGGCTGCGGTCCGAACCGCCGAACAGGCTCATGGCCAGGCGGCAGACATCGATCTCCTCCGCCTCCAGCGGCGCGGCGCTGGTAAAGAGCATGCAGAGTTTCGCCTGGGTGACGCCGGGCAGCTTTTCCGCAAAATGCCGGGGCAGGGCCCGGGGCTGTGCGCTGGGCCCGGACAGGGCCGCGGGGGCCCGCCCGATCCCGGCCAGCGCCTGTTCCAGCTGGGTGCAGACTGCCGCCGGATCGGCCCCCAGCACCATCACATCCAGGGTGGCGGTGCGCAGGATCTCCTGGTAGGCCTCATACAGTTCGGCGGGGGTCACACCGGGCACCTCCTCCAGATAACCGTCCCGCTCGATGCCTTCCGGGGCGTCGCCATAGAATTTGCGGCGGGCCTGCCGCACACAGTACAGCCGTTTGTCGTTGATCTCGGCCTGCAGCCGTTTTTTCAGCTTGTCTTTTTCGATCTCCACCGCCTCCGGATCAAAGCAGCCGTTGACCAGATAGGGGCGGAAGGCCACACCCAGTGCGATCGCGGCGTACTGGGCGGTGAGGTCCTCTCCTTCCAGGGCAAAGGCGTCCCGGATGCCCGTGATGCCCACCGACAACACCCGGTCGGCCCCGTTCGCGGTGAGATTCACCGACAGATCGGCCCCGTACAGACCGGCCAGCCGGCGGGAGAGTTCAGTCATATCCGGGCAATCGGCGTAGCCCCGGTCCAGCACCAGCGGCAGCAGGGCATGAGCGGTGGCCCGGGCACGGCTGGCCGGGAACCGGAAGTGCAGGCTGAGCCTGCAGCGGTTGAATTTTTGCGCGTCGATCGTGTTCAGATACACGCCGGGCGCCAGCATGATACGTTCCACTTGCGTTTGCTCCTCTTAAAGGTAAAAATTGTTGCGTTCCTCACGGCAGGACAAAAACGCCGGGGCGGCGCACCGGCGTCGGGAACGGCGGATTTCAGGCAGCCGAGGAGGCGGAACCCGCGTCGGAAGAGGCGGACCCGCTTTCCGGCGCCGGGGTGGCCTGAGCGGATGCCCCGTAGGTGGCCCAAAACTCCTCCAGACACAGGCCGGATGCCTGGATGGCGGCGGCGTTCTCCGCCCCCACATACCGCCAGTGCCAGGGCTCAAAGATGATCCCGGTGATGGCGGATTTATCCTCCGGATACCGCGCGATAAAGCCGTACTCGGCGGCGTGCTTCACCAGCCAGGCGTAGGCGTCGGTGTCGGCGAAGCCGGAATCCATGATCCGGTAGCTTTCGGTGAGGATATCGGCGGCGTAGCCGGTGTTGTGTTCGGAATAGCCGGGCACCGCCACCACCGTCTTGGCCTGCTCTTTGGCCTCCTCCTCGTTCAGGCCCGTCTTGATCATTTTTTCCACCTGCTGGTCAAACAATCCCTGCTGGTACTCCACCGACCGGTAGCCGGACTGCAGGATCAGGCTGACCCCCTCCAGCTCGGCGGCCGCCTGCATGGCGGCAAATGACTGGGCCGCCTCGGTCTGCAGTTCTTTGCCGGTGGCCTCGTCGGCCACCTGCGTCTCCACGGTATAACCGTCGGGCAGGGCCATATTGTTGTTGACCAGGATCATCCGCGCGTCAGTAAAGTCCACGCTGGTGGTGGCGGCGGATTCCGGGGTGGCGGCGGGTTCGCTGCCGGCGGGTTCGCTGCCGGAAAACGAGGAATCCGGCGCGGAACTGCCATCCGGCTTGTCCGCCGTCAGCGAGAACAGGGCCCGTATCCCCAGCACGACCACAAGCACCACCGCCAGCACAGCCAGCCCGAACAGGATGCGGTTGCGGCGGATGCGTTTGCGGCGCCGGGCCGCGGCGGCGCGGCGGGCCGCCGGACTGAGCGGCATGCGGCGCGGCGGCGCGCCGGATGGTCTGCGATCCTGAGCCATGGATTCAAACGCCTCCCTTGCGGGGCCACAGCGGGGCTCCGCGATGCAAAACCCGCACCGGGCGGGTCTTTCCTATTATTATACAAAATCCGGACCGGGCTGTAAACCGCTGGGTTGGCCCGGGCGAAATATCCCGGCGAAAAAACCCGGAAATTTCACATTTTTCCCGCCGCGGCGGCCGGATTGTCACCCGGAAAAGTTTGTGGTATACTAAAGCGGTATACAAACGCCGGATTCCCGGCGAAGCAGGAAAGGAGCCTGATTATGCGGCAAACCATCGACGCCGCGGCCGCCCTGATCCGGCAGCGGCTGGGCTTTGACCCGGAGGTGGCCATCGTGCTGGGCAGCGGCCTGGGCGGTCTGGCCGACAAGATCGAACAGCCGGTATACCTGCCCTACGGCGAGATCCCGGGATTCAAGGCATCCACCGCGCCGGGGCACGCCGGGCGGTTTGTGGCCGGGCAGCTGGGCGGCAAGGCCGTGATCTGCATGCAGGGGCGGCTGCACGTTTATGAGGGCCACACCATGCAGGAGATCGCGTTTCCTGTGCGGGTGCTGAAGGCGCTGGGGGCGCGTGCCCTGGTGCTGACCAACGCGGCCGGCGGCGTGAACCTGAATTTCTCGGTGGGCGATCTGATGCTGATCGAGGACCACATCAACTTTATGGGGGCCAATCCCCTGACAGGCCCCAACGACGACAGCGTGGGCCCGCGCTTCTGCGACATGTCCACCGCCTACGACCCGGCGCTGCGGGCGCTGCTGGCGCAGGTTGCCGCCGAGCAGGGGGTGGCCCTGCGCACCGGCGTCTATCTGGGCTATATGGGCCCCAGCTACGAGACCCCGGCGGAGATCCGGGCGTTCCGCATCCTGGGGGCCGACGCGGTGGGCATGAGCACCGTGCCCGAAGCCATCGCGGCGGCCCACTGCGGCCTGCCCGCGGTGGCGCTGAGCCTGATCACCAACATGGCCGCCGGCATCGAAAAGAAAAAGCTGGACGGGGACGAGGTGATCGAGATCGCCAACCGCCGCGCCCGGGTGCTGGAACGGCTGGTGACCGGGTTCGTGGCTCGGGTTTGACCGGTTTTCCCGGCCGTTCGGCCGCAATCAATAAAAAGACCCAATGCACAAAAAGGGAGAGAGTAAACCATGAGTGAATGTACCCATGACTGCAGCAGCTGTTCGTCCAACTGCGCCAGCCGCAACCAGCCCCAGGACCTGCACGAGCCGCCCCATCCGCTGAGCCGCATCAAAAAGGTGATCGGCATCGTGAGCGGCAAGGGGGGCGTGGGCAAGAGCATGACCAGCGCCATGCTGGCCACCCTGCTGCGCCGGCGCGACTACGCGGTGGGGGTGCTGGACGCGGACGTGACCGGCCCTTCCATCCCCAAACTGTTCGGCATCCACGGCCGGGCGCTGGCGGATGAAAACGGATGCTGGCCCATCAAGAGCCGCACCGGCATCGACGTGATGAGCGTGAACCTGCTGCTGGACAACGAGGAGGACCCGGTGGTATGGCGCGGCCCGGTGATCGCCGGGGCCGTCAAGCAGTTTTGGCAGGAGGTCATCTGGAAGGATGTGGATTTCCTGTTTGTGGACATGCCTCCGGGGACCGGCGACGTGCCGCTGACCGTGTTCCAGACCCTGCCGGTGGACGGCATCATCGTGGTGGCCAGCCCGCAGGAACTGGTGAGCCTGATCGTGACCAAGGCGGTGAAGATGGCCGAGATGATGCACATCCCCATCCTGGGCATCGTGGAGAACATGAGCTACATCGTCTGCCCGGACTGCGGCAAGAAGATCAGTGTCTTTGGCGAGAGCCATGTGGACGAAGTGGCCGCGAAACACGGGCTGAAGGTGCTGGCCAAGATGCCCATCGACCCCAAGCTGGCGCAAAACGCCGACCAGGGCGTGATCGAGTCCTTCGAGGGCGATTACCTGGACGGCGCCGCCGACGCGGTAGAGGCGCTGCTGTAATGGCCAATATGGGGGAGACAACGTCTCCCCCATCCCCCCGGAAAACAGGGGCCGGAAGCCTCCGGCCCCTCGGGAACAAACAACGGAACAGGGCCGGTGCGTATACGGTTTACGCACCGGCCCTGTTGTTATTTGTTGGTTTCTTTTAGCGTTCCATCTTCCAGAACTGCACGCTGTACGGAGGCAGGGTGCTGCCGCCGCCGAAATCGTGCAATCTACCGGTGAGCAGTTCCTGCGCCTGGCCGCAGCCCGCGTCAAAGTGGGCGGTCCAGGGCTCACCGTCGGCGTTCACCGCCACCAGCACCCGCTCGGAATCGGTGCGCCGTTCAAAGATGATCTGCTTGTTGGTAAGCACCACGTTCCGGTAGCTGCCATACCGCAGCGCCTCGCTGGAGGCGCGGGCCTTCGCCATGGCGGCGATGGCGTCGCAGAGTGCGTTCCACTGGGGGGTCTCCAGCTCCGGGCGCAGCGGCGCGTCGGTGCCGGGGGTCTTGTGGCCCTGAACGCCCCACTCGCTGCCGTAGTAGACGCCGGGCACGCCGGGCATCCCGAACATCACCCCGTAGACCAGCGGCAGATGGGCGGGATTCGTCAGGATGCTGGCGATGCGGGTCACATCGTGGTTGTCCACAAAGGAAAAGGGATGCCGGCCCTTGTACAGGGTCCAGGGCTCCGGCCCGAACTGCCGGGCCAGGCTGTGCCCGATCTCGAACATGTTCATGGAATTGAAGCTGGAATACAGCCCCTTGTAGCACTCGTAGTTGGTGACCGAGTGGCACATCTCGTCGTTCATCCACCGGCTGTAATCCCCATGCACCACCTCGCCCAGCAGGGCAAACTCCGGCTTGAGGGTGTCGGTGAACCGGCGCAGCTGCCGCAGAAAATCCAGGTCCAGGCAGTAGGCCACATCCAGCCGCAGGCCGTCGATGCCGAACTGCTCCACCCAGCCCCGGATGGCCGAGAAGATATGCTCCACCACCGCCGGGTTGCGCAGATTCAGCTTGACCAGGTCGTTGTGACCCTCCCAGCCCTCGTACCAGAAGCCGTCGTTTTTGTCGGTATTGCCGCCGAAGTCGATGTGGAACCAGTCCTTGTAGGGGCTGGCCTCCCGGTTGCGGCGCACATCCTCAAAGGCCCAGAATCCCCGGCCCACATGGTTGAACACCCCATCCAGCAGCACCCGCAGGCCCGCGTCATGGAAGGTCTTGCAGACCGCCGCCAGATCCTCATTGGTACCCAGCCGGCAATCCAGGGTCGTGTAGTCCCGGGTGTCGTAGCCGTGGGCGTCGCTCTGGAACACCGGATTGAGCAGCACCGCGCCGCAGCCCAGGGCCGCGATGTGCGGCGCCCAGGCCTCCAGCCGGCGGATGCGGGGCACCGTCTGCCCGTCGTTTTGGGCGGGCGCGCCGCACAGGCCCAGCGGGTAGATCTGATAGACGGTCGTGTCGTAAAGCCACATAGAGTTTCTTCTCCTTATCTGTCGCCTGCCAAAAGCCGGTTTTCTCGCGATCAGGCGGTAAAGGCGGCGTATCCGTGCAGGGTACTGAAACTGATGCTCTGCACCCGCTCTCCCGTTTCCCGGTCCACCACCGCGATGTTCACGCCGGGCCGGTCGCGGCCGATCTCCTCCCCGTCCAGCCGGCAGGACGCGCCGTCCGGACGGCTGTCGGCCTCCACGGTATGGGTCCCGTCGGTCCAGGTATAGGTCAGAGGCTCCCCCTCGGCTGTCCGGCCGTATAGCCTCTCCCCGCCCTCAAACACATAGAGAGCATGGGCGGTGGAACTGGCAAAAATGCCGCCGTCCATCCCCACGGCGTCGAAAGCCGCGGCCAGGGCCGCGCCGTCCGCGCCGGTCAAATCGCCCTGGGTCTGTACCACCAGCAGATACCGCTCGTCCATTGCTTTCCGCAGCAGTGCCAGCGGGTCGTGGGTCATGGCCAGATCCCCGTCCTGCAGGTCCCGGCGCTCCGCCTCGGCCAGTTCGCCCCAGCGGGCATAGGCCGCGTCCTGCCGGCGGTCGGGCAGATCGTACTGTTCGGCCAGCCAGGCTCCCAGATGCGCGCTGAGTTTGGCCGCCCCTTTATAGTTTACGTGGGCATGTTCGGCCATATCCGTGCCGTAGTCAAATCCCGCCTCGGCGGCGGTCTCGTCCAGCAGATAGCTGAGATAGGGCACCCCGTTCTCTTCACAGATGCGCCGGGCGCGGGCGTAGATGCCGTACTCGGTCCCGGTGGCGATGTAGGGCAGGTCCACCAGCACCAGCTGGAATCCCTCTTTGTTCGACAGCTCGATGATCTTGTACAGATATTCCTCCGCCGGGGCGTAGCCCGCCTGCTCGGTGATGGCGGCGGGCTGGCTCTGCTGAAACACCTCGGTGGTGTAGATGGGGCCAAATCCCTTGCCCAGGTTCTCATGGCTCACAAAAGGCCAGGTCCAGTCCTGGGCGGTGAGGGATTTCCACCGGGTATGGAACTGCAGCATCGAATTGTATTGGTAAAAGGGTTTGTGGGTCACCTGGCAGCGGCTCATGGCCACGGTGAGAAGCAGCCGGTTGAGCCCCGGTTTGATCCGGGGGCTGAACTGGTCGCTGGTGGCGTCGATGAGCGGGGCCTCGATGTAGGTGTTGCCGTAGACCAGGCCGAAGGTATCCAGCACCACCACCTGCGGGTCCTGGGTCTTGAGCGCCTCTTTGATGTAGTAGTAGCTGGTCCAGATGGGTTGGCTCCAGCTGTAGGCCACATAGCCGGTGAACCCCTGCTGCTGGTAGATCTGCAGCGGGGAGATGGCAGCATTGGCGTGGCTGCCGCCCACATACAGCACGTCAATGCTGTCCCGCGGCTCGTCATACAGGCCCCAGAAGGTGCTGGATTTTTCGGTAAGCACCGCGTCGGCGTACCAGAACAGCAGCGCCGCCAGCAGACAGAACACCGTCAGTCGGGCAGCCAGACGCAGCGGCCGGGGCAGGTTGCGCAGCATGGGCGCCCCTCCTTTCAAAACTGAAAATAGATAAAGGGCTGTTCCACATAGCCCTCGCCGTACATGCCGAACACCGCCAGCGCCAACAGGCCGGCCAGAAGCACCGGCCACTGCATCCACAGCGGGCGGGCCAGGAAGCGGTCCCGCACCGGGCCGCCCGTGCAGCGCAGCAGATCAAAGACAAACAGCACCGCGACAGCCGCCAGCGCCACAATGAAATCCGGCCGGTCCAGCCCCAGGGCAGACCAGTCCAGCGGTGTATCCCAGCGCACAAGGCCGGCGAACATCCGCCCGGCCGCGGGCAGGCTGTCCGCCCGGAAGAGCACCAGCGCGAGGCTGACGAACAAAAACACCCAGGCGGTGCTCAAAATGCGGTGCAGCCAGCCCGGCAGGCCCAGCCGCGCCCGCACCCCGGCCCGGAGGCCGGCGGTGAGCCGGGCGATCACACTGTACGCCCCGTGGGCCGCGCCCCAGAGCACAAAGGTCCAGGCCGCGCCGTGCCACAGGCCGCTGACCAGAAACACGATCAGCAGGTTCACACAGGTGCGCGCCAATCCCTTGCGGCTGCCGCCCAGCGGGATATACAGGTAATCCTGGAACCATTTGGACAGGCTGATGTGCCAGCGGTCCCAGAACTGGCCCAGGGTGGGGGCCAGGTAGGGGCTGTCGAAGTTGCGCATCAGGTCAAAGCCCATCACCCGGGCGGCGCCGATGGCGATATCGCTGTAGGAGGCAAAGTCGCAGTAGAGCTGCAGCGCGAAAAAAAACACCGCCAGCCAGGCCGCCGCGCCGCCAGGGGTCTCCTGCTGCCAGACCGCGTCCACCAGCAGCGCCAGCCGGTCGGCGACGACCATCTTTTCCAGGTAGCCGCCCAGCATCTGTACCAGGCCGGACTTCACACGCTCGTAGTCGAACCGGTGTTTTTCGCGCAGCTGGGGCAGCATGTGGGTACTGCGCTCGATGGGGCCGGCCACCAGCTGGGGAAAAAAGCTCACAAAGAGGGCATAATAGAGAAAACTCCGCTCAGCGGGCAGCCGGCGGCGATAGACGTCGATGGTATACCCCACCGCCTGAAAGATGTAGAAGCTGATGCCCACCGGCAGCAGCACCGAAAAGCCCGCCAGCACCGGGGCATGGCCGAAGGCCGCCAGGGCTGCGTTCACATTTTCCAGCACGAAGGAGGCGTACTTGAACACGAACAGGATGCCCAGGTTCAGCGTCAGCGACGCCGCCAGCACCGCTTTGCGGCGGGCGGTGCGCTCCATGGCCAGGCCCGCGGCCCAGGTGATGGCGGTGCTGGCCAGCATGAGCAGAGCATACCGGGGGTTCCAGCACATATAGAACAGGTAGCTGGCCGCCAGCAGCCACACCGCCCGCAGCCGGTGAGGCAGCACAAAATACCCCAGCGTCACCGCCGGGAAAAAGGCCGCGAATTTCAGCGAGTTGAACAGCATGCGCAGCGTCTCTCCTTCTCCGGGTTGGGCCGCGCAGCAAACGGCGGCCCGGTCTTTCCATTTTACCCCAGCGCGCCGCGCCGCGTCAACACCCGGCGCTTTGACGCAAAAAGCGGGCATTTCTGCCCGGAAAAGGGTTGAAAAATGCCCGTGCATCAGGTAAAATACTTGTAGATATGCCAAAGCGCAAGACTTTATTCGATATTTGGGAGGATTCAATTTATGATTTCTGCTGGCGATTTCCGCAACGGCGTCACCTTCGAGGAGAACGGCAACGTGCTCCAGGTCGTGGAGTTTCAGCATGTGAAGCCGGGCAAAGGCGCGGCTTTTGTGCGCACCAAGACCAAGAACGTGATCACCGGCGCCGTGACCGAGAAGAGCTACAACCCCAACGACAAGTTCCCCACCGCCTTTATCGAGCGGCGCGAGATGCAGTACCTGTACCAGGATGGCGACCTGTATTATTTTATGGACACCGAGACCTATGAGCAGCTGCCCCTGAACGAGAAGGACCTGAGCGACTCCTTCAAATTCGTCAAGGAGAACGAGATGGTCAAGGTGCTGAGCTACAAGGGCAACGTGTTCGGCATTGAGGCGCCCAACTTTGTGGTGCTTCAGGTCACCGAGACCGAGCCCGGCTTCAAGGGCAACACCGCCACCAACACCCTGAAGCCCGCCAAGCTGGAGACCGGCGCCGAGATCCGCGTGCCCCTGTTCATCAACGAGGGCGACATGATCCGCATCGACACCCGCACCGGCGAGTATATGGAGCGCGCCTGATCCTTTTGTGCGCGTTTGGGGCGGCGGCCTGGCGCCGCCGCCCCGTTTTGTTTGAAGATCCCCGGAAACAGCGCGTTTTGCGCGCGCAGGAGGTACATGCAATGGAACTGAAAGAAAAAGCCGCTTATCTGAAGGGCCTGATGGAGGGCCTGCAGCTGGACACGGATTCCAAAGAGGGCAAGGTGCTGGCCGCCATGGCCGATCTGCTGAACGATCTGTGCGCCAAGGTCACCGAACTGGACGACGATATGGACCAGGTGTACGAGGATCTGGAGCAGGCCTACGACGAACTGGACGCCATCGACGAGGATATGGACAGCCTGGAGAGCGCGGTCTACGGCGACGAGGACGATGAGGACGACGAGTATGAGGACGACGGCGAGGATGCCGCCTATGAACTCACCTGCCCCAACTGCGGCGAGACCACCGTGGTGGACGAGGACACCCTGCTGAGCGGCGATCTGAGCTGCCCCAACTGCGGCGCGGATTTTGAGATCGAGTTTGAGAGCTGCGACGGCGAGTGCGAGGAATGCGACGCCGAGGGCGAGGACGAGAAATAAGACGTTTTCGGCCCGTCACAACAACAGCGACGGCGCGGGCACCGGGTGTCCGCGCCGTTTTTGTTTTCGGCGGCAAAAGCCCCGAAAAGAAAACGCGAGGTAGTGGAAAATGAGTTCTGTCCTTACGCTGGCCCGCACCGGCCTGTTTTTTCTCTGCATGGCGGGCTGGTGGCTGCGGCTGCACCGGCGGTGGGAATTGCCCCTGGCTCTGGCCCCGGCGGTGAGTTTTTGCTCCATCGGCTGCGTATTGTATCTGGCGGCCCTGCTGAACGTGCTTTGGCCGGTGCAGGTGCTGCTGCTGGCCGGGGGCCTGGCGCTGCTGGCACGTGAGTTGTTCCGAGGCCGGCTGACGGCCCTGCGTCCGCTGACCTGCCCCGCCGTGGCGGTATACGCCGCGGGCTGCGGCTGGACCGTGCTGCTGTTACGGGGCGCGTTGGTACAGGGGCACGACAATTTTGCTCACTGGGCCATCATGGCCAAGAGCCTGATCACCAACGGTCAGCTGCCCAACGTGGCCAACACCGCTGTGGAGTACGTAGACTATCCCCCCGCTGCCGCTCTGTGGATCAAGTTTGTCTGCAACGCCGTCGGCTTTTCGGACGGCACCATGCTCATGGCCCAGGGATTTCTGGCGCTGGCCTGCGCGCTGGCGCTGGGGGCCTTGTGCCGCACCGCGCCCCAGGCGCTGGCTGCCGGCGGGTTCTGCCTGCTGGTTTTTGCCCTGGGCGGCGCCTATGGCACCCTGATGGTGGACGGTCTGCTGACTTTGCTGGCGCTGGCCGCGCTGGCGACGGCACTGCGGCTGCGCCGGGACGGGCGCGCAGCCCGGGCAGTGCTGTTTGCCGCCCCGATCCTGGGATTTCTGGCCATCACCAAAAACAGCGGTGTGTTCCTGGCGGTGATGACCGGGGCGCTGGTCCTGGCACTGGACGGCGCAAAGGGGTCCCGGCTGCGCGGCGCGGCGGCAGCCTGGGGTCTGCCGGTGCTGCTGTGGTATCTGTGGGGGCGGCATGTGCGGCTGGTCTACCCGGCCGGCATGGAGAGCAAGCACGCGGTGGACGCGTCCGCCTATCTGGAAAATCTCACCGGCAAGACCGGTGAGGAACTGGCCCGGTTTTGGCAGGCGTTCACCGCCTACTGGGTGGATTTCTCTCACTGGGAGAATGTTCTGTACTGGGGCGCGCCGGCACTGACCCTGCTGCTGGTGCTGGTGTTTTGGCGCACCGGCCGGATGAAGGGCCGGCACGCCGCCGCCCTGACCGCCGGGTTGGCGGGCAGTCTGGCGCTCTATACCGGCGGGCTGGCGGCCACCTATGTGTTTTCCATGCCCACCGAGGAGATGCTGGTGCTGGCCAGCATTGGGCGGTATTCCCTGACTTTTTCTCTGCTGGTGGCAGGCGGCGGCCTGCTGCTGGCCCTGTATCTGCGCCAACCGGAGAGGCGATGGGCTGTTCGCTGGCTGCCGGCTGCCGGCTCTCTTCTGGTATGTCTGGCCATGACCCGGGCCTGGGGGGATACCGCGCCCCTGTACAGCCGAACCTACCACCGCCGGAGCGAACAGCAGTTCTGGCTGGATGTAAAGGCCCGGTACGGTCTGCCGGAGGGGGCCGACTATCTCTTCTACACCAACGGCGAGCCGGTGGATGCCTGGGCCGATCAGTTTGTGGCCCGGTATGTGTTCAATACCGACACTCTGGATTTCTGGCAGCGCCAGTACGCGGCGCCCGATCTGGACACGATCTGCTACGGTTACGACTACATCGTATTTCTTGGCCCGGACGAAAAAAGCGACCGGCTGCTGACCGACTGGGGCTTTGACCCGGACACGGCCTGGCTGGAAACGGTGCTTTTCAGCGCCCGGCAGGACGAATACCTGCAGGCCGGTATTCCGCTGCCGGAAGGCGCCCTGACCCACTGATTGATCACGCAGAAAGACCGCCGCCCGATGCCGGGCGGCGGTCTTTTTTCGCGCGGTTACTTTTTGGCGGCTTCGGCCTTGGGGGCCGGGGCTTCCTTCAGCGCCCGTTCCAGCCACATGGTGCCGATCTCAAGGGCCGTATACAGGCCGGACTTGGAACTCTGCTTCACGATGCGTTCCGGCAGGGGCTTGGATGCGTTGGTGGACAGCAGCACCACATGGATCTTGTCCGCCACCTGCACGCCGTTCTCCTCCTTGGTGGTGAGCACCTGCATAAACACCACATAGGGATCGTTCAGACTGCCGTAGTAGATCTCGTTCTTGCTGCGGACCAGGGGACGGCCTTTATAGGTAAGTTTGGGCTCAAACGCCATACAGATCACGCTCCATCTCGGTTTATAGTGTCCACAACAGTATACCACATTTGCGGCGGTATTACAAATCGTCTTTTTCCTGTTCGATCTTTTCCTCGTTGAGAGCCACCTTCTGGGTGAGCGCCCGCAGCTTGGAATCCATCTGACTGAGTTGAATGCTCATAAAAAATTGTTTCACCAACAGTATAAATATAATTGCAATATACACAACATTGATCGGGCTTTGAAAGCCGAACAGGTTGGACACCCAATAAGCCAGCTGAGGCACCAGGCTGAGCACCAGCATGACAAAAGCAAACAGCAGCCAGAAGATGCTGTCATCGATCTGCATGCGGGACTGCCGCACCCGCCGCAGCACGAACGCCACCGTAAGCAGGCTGCCCAGCACCAGCACCAGCCGGATCTGCCAACTGATATCCACCATGGATCACACGCTCCTTTCCGCGTAGGGGCTGTCGGTGTCCCGCTTGCGGAACCACTGGATCAACAGGATCGAAAGGCCCATTTTGATCATGTATTCCACGCTGCGCACCAGATTGAGATAACTCTTGCCCGCGATGCGCTCCCCCATCTGTACCTGCAGCTCCCGCACGACGGCGCCGTTTTTGATCAGGTAGCTGATGGTGTCCGGTTCGGGGCCGTAGTTCAGATTGGTGCTGAATTCCTCCAGCATCCCCCGGTTGAACAGCCGCATCCCACTGGTGGGGTCGCAGATCTTCTGCCCGGTGGTCAGGCGGATGGCCCAACTGATCAGGTAGCTGCCCACCATCCGCAGATTGCGGGGTTTACGCACAGTTAAAAATCGACTTCCTATTACAATATCCGCCCCTTCTTCCAGCATATCCAGCATGGGCTGGATGTACTCGGGCTTGTGCTGGCCGTCGGCATCGAACTGCAGCGCGCAGTCGTAGCCGTTTTCGGCGGCGTAGCGCAGGCCGGTCTGAAAGGCGCCGGCCAGGCCCAGATTCACCGGCAGGTCGATCATCCGATAGCCGTGCTGCCGGCAGAGGGCCGCGGTGCGGTCCCGGCTGCCATCGTTGACCACCACATAGTCAAACTGCGGGTAATGCTCGATCAGGTCGTCCACAACCCGCACGATATTGTCCTGCTCGTTGAAAGCAGGGATCACAATCAGCAGTTTCATCCACAGGTCCCTTTCACAGATTCCGTTGCCAGCGCCAGAAAACGGCGGGCAGTCGCCTCCCAGGTAAAGCGCGCCTCCAGATTGCGGCGGGCGTTGCCGGCGGCGGTGTGCCGCCAGGCCGGGTCACGCAGCGCCGCCACGCAGGCGGCGGCCACCGTGTCCGGCCGCCGGTCCGCCAGCAGCGTGCCGCAGTCCGGCCCGGTGATCAGTTCCGTGCTGCCGCCGGTGGCGGTGGTCACGATCGGGCATTCCAAAGCGGCCGCCTCCAGCACAGTACAGGAAAAGCCCTCCGAGCGGCTGGGCATGCAGAACACATCCGCCTGATCCAGCAAAGCCAGCGTATCCGCATAGGGCGCCGCCCCGGGCAGATACAGCTCGGGCTGTTTGCGGGCGGCCAATACAGCCCGCAGCGGCCCGTCCCCCACCAGCACGACGGCGGCGCCGGGCACAGCCTTCCGGATAGCGGGCAGCGCGTCGGCCAGGGTCTCGGCCCCCTTTTCCGGCAGGATCCGGCCCGCGTAGACGATGAGGGGCGTTTCAGCCGCGAGGCCCAGCCGCTCCCTCCAGTCCACTTGGGCGCTTTGGACCAGCGTGCGCAGTTCATCCGGGTCCACCGCGTTGTACAGGCAGCCTTCGGCACGGATGCCAAAATGCTCCAGCCAGCGGCAGCACGCCCCGGACACCCCATAAAAACGGGGTATCCAGCGATACACCAGCCGGGCGGCCAGATGTTCGTACGCCATTCCCGCCAGACGCACCGGGGCGGGGCCGGTCATCAGATAGGCGCTGCCGTGTTCCACCACGGCGGCGGGTATGCCGCGGCGGCGGCACTGGCGGGCTGCCCATACGCTGGCCGGATAAAAGCGGGTGTTGATCAGGCAGAAATCCGGCGGCGCGGCCCAGAGTTCCCGTTGTGCCAACGCGCGGGCCTTGCCCGGCCGCAGCGCCGGGAAACGGCCGCCCAGCAGCGGCCAGGCCGGCAGCCGGATCACCCGGATGCCGTAGGCGTCGGTCTCCGTGTCCGGCAGGCCGGGCAGCGCGCTGGCAACCACCCGCACCCGATGCCCCGCCTCCGCGCAGCGCCGGGCCAGATTGAAGGTATAGCGCTCCACCCCGCCCACGGTGGGCAGATATTGGGCGCTGAAAAAGCAAAGATCCATCGGCAGGATTCAGCCCTCTTTCTTTTTATAGACGAACTCCCGCTGGATCTGGAAGCTGATGAAGAACAGCACCATATCCACCAGGATCTTGACCGGCAACTCGGCCCCTTCCGGGCTGCCCAGCAGGTGCACGGCGATCAGGCTCACCAGGCCGGCGCTGGCCAGCATCTGGATCACCGCCAGAACACAGTACCGCACCGCCGCCTGCCGGTGGCCGGCCTTGCTGTGAAAGACCACACGATGATTCAGGTAGTAGTTGTAACTGGCCGAGCAGAGCCGGGCCAGGGCGGTGCAGAAAAAGATGGCGGCGGTGGCGGTGGGGAACAGCCTTCCCAACAGCCAGAGCAGCAGGCTGAACAGCACCAGGTCCAGCACACTGGCCGACAGGCTGGAGAACAAAAAACGCCCGAAAATGGCATAGATGCGGGCGGAATCCCGCAGCGGATGAAAGTGGGAGGTGTGATTCTCCCGGGAGTCATAGATGGTCTGGATCGGCAGTTCCCGGATGGGCAGCCGGTCTTTTGTCTCGATCAGCATATTGCTCTCAAACTCGAACCGCTCCCCCGGCACATTCATGAGCCGGCGCATAAAGTCCGTCGGTACCCCTCGCAGGCCGGTCTGGGTGTCGCTGACTGAGACCCCGCACAAGGCACGGAACATGAAACAGGTGATCTTGTTGCCCCAGCGGCTGTTGAACGGCACGCCCGCGTCGTCAAAATCCCGGCAGCCCAGCAGCAGGCTGTCCGGATGGGCGCACATCTCCCGCATGAACCGCAAGATGTCCGGCACCGAATGCTGCCCGTCGGAATCGGCGGTGATCGCGCCGGGGGCGTCCGGCCAGGTATTCAGGCAATAGTTGAACGCGGTCTTGAGGGCGCGGCCCTTGCCCAGATTGACCGCGTGGCGCAGCACCGTGCATCCCCGGGCTTCCGCCTCGTCAAAATAGTGCCGGTACGCGTCGGAACTGCCGTCGTCCACCAGCAGCACCCGGCGGATGCCCGCGCCGCGCATCTCCTCCAGCAGCCGGGGAAGCCGTTCGTCCGGTTCCAGCGAGGGGATGATCACCGGCACGTCCAGATAGTCATACATAGATTTCTCCTTTTATTCCAGGCCCGTTTACCGGGCAAGCACCGCGAGAAAAACGTTCAGCAGCACACCGGCGTCCACCAGGGCAAACCCAAGCGCCAGCACATGGGCGCTTCCGGCCGCCAGGCGGGGCCGGACAGGCCGCAGCGCCACCAGCGCCGCCGGCAAAAAGCCCAAAAGATACCGCCCCTGCAAGCCATACAAGGTCGTATAGTAGACAGGGGTCCACAGCAGGCAGCCGCCCACCGTGAGCGCCAGCGCGGCCAGCGCCAGAACCCCGGCCCACAGCCTGGCAGGCAGGCAGAGGGGCGATCCCCCGCCCAGCACCGCCGCCGCCAGCAGGGCGTACAGAGCCAGCACCCAGCCCCAGGCCAGGTCCAGCGTATAGTAACTCAGGCTGCCGCCCACCAGGCCCCGAAGATAATGGTCGGTGTTGCCGATCAGGGTATTTACAAAGAGTTTCAGGGTCGTGCCGGGATTTTGCAGCACATACCCCACACTGTAGGTCACCTTGTCCTGTTCGGCCACCAGCCCCTGGACCGGTTCCTCAGGAGCGCTTTCGTCGGTCCCGGCCGTTTGCGCGGTCCGGGTCGTGGCGACCGGCGTATCGGTGGTCCACATTCCCTGCAGCGTCAGCCGGTTTTCCGGCGAAAGGGCCAGTGCCAGCACCGCCAGCGTCAGCACTCCGGCCTTGAACCACCGGCTGTACCGTCCGATGCGGGCGGCCGGGATCAGCAGCACCAGCGCCGTCAGGGGCAGGTAGACCATCTTGGCGGGCGCGATGAGCGCCGCCAGCACCGCCAGAACAGCCAGCCCGGCGGGGCGGACCCGCTGCGCCGGGCCGTACGCCGCGTCCAGCACCAGCGCGGTGAACGCCAGAAGAAGCCCTAAAAGCAGACTGTCCCGGCTGAAGGAAGCGGCCAGATGCAAGGTCATGGGCAGCAGCGCCACCGCCAGAAAAATGCGTTTTCCGAAAGGCGCCCGCTTCACCGCCCAGGCAGCCAGCAGGGCAAAGGCCAGCAGGTTGGCCATCCGCCCCAGCAGCAAAGTGGGCACAAACCCCAGCCCCAGCGCATAGCCCAGCAGCACAGCCATGGCGCTGCACACATACAGCGTATTGTCGAAACTGGCCTGCAGTTCCTGATACAAGGTTATGGAACCAAACGGCGTGCCGCTGCGGGAATCCAGATTTCGCAGATACTGCCGCCAGGTAAAGACGCTGGTGTCAGGGTCCTGCGCCAGGGGATCCTGGTCGTCCGCCCGGCGGAAGGTGTCCTGGATGGGCACCGCCCCGATAGGATGGGCCCCCGGCGCCAGATGGGTGGACCAGCGGGAGGCCAGGGAAAACGCCTGGTTGATATGATACTGCTCGTCCGGCGCGGCGTAGGGAGGCAACAGCATGGTGAACAACAGCCCCAGCGCCAGCACCAGCATCAGGCAGACCCGATGCAGCGGCCAGGGCCGCGGCCCGGTGCAAACGGCGGCGCACACACAGACCAGGGCGGTGGCCAGCAGGCCGAAGGCCCAGAAATATCCCGACACAAAGCCGCCGATCTGCTCGGTGACCGCCAGCAGGGCCACGCTGCCCGCCACCGGGGTATCCCCCAGATACAGCGTTCCGTCCAGCCCTTCCGGGCCAAAACCCACGCTGGCCTCAGCACTGCCCACGGCGTACTCTGCGGTGAGCACCAGCCGGTACCGGGCGGCCGAGCCGGCCTGTACCGGTGTGTCCAGCCCCAGCACGGTGTAGCCATCCGGCGCCAGATAGGCCAGATCGCCGGTGCTGGCGCTGAGCAGCGCGCCGGTCGCGTCATCGTACAATTCCAGCCGCAGCGTGCCGGCACAGAGACCGTCGGCCCGCAGCTGAAATCCCAGCCCTACCAGCGGCTGGTCGGTAACGAAGGTCTGGGTCAGCGGCTCGGTGAGCGAAAGGGTCTGGTCATACCGGTCGTTGAGTTTGACGCTCAGGCTCTTGCTCTGGGCAGGCAGCACCGCGGTGAGCCACACGCAGAACAGCACCCCCAGGCAGACCAGCGCCAAAGCCGCTATGCCCAGCGGCCGGCGGCGGCGCTTCAGGAAAGATAAAACACGGTTCATCCGCTGGAATCTCCTTCAGGTCGTGGATAAGCACAGTATACCATAGATACCGGCAAAAAGAAATAGCGCCCCGCCGCAGCGGAGCGCAACACACGCACGCCTTTACTGGGCCGTGACCGGGCGGGGGCTGACCCGTTCCCACCGGCCGGCGGCCCTGAGCCAGACCTCGCAGAACTGGCGCACCGCCCCCTGCCCGCCCGGCAAATCGGACACAAACTGACAGATCGCCCGCACCTCCGGCGCGGCGTCGGCGGGGCAGGCCCGCACACCGCACAGGCTCATGGCGGCCAGATCGTTCAGATCGTCCCCCATGTAGCCGGTCTCCGCCAAGGGCACGCCGGCCTCCTCCGCCAGCGCGCGCAGGGCCGCCGGCTTGCCCGCGACCCCCTGCACCACCCGGGTGATCCCCAGTTCGGCGGCCCGGTTTTCCACAATGCGGCTGCGCCGGCCGGTCAGGATGGCCAGTTCCACCCCGGCGGTCTGGAGCAGTTTCAGCCCCAGCCCGTCCCTGGCGGAGAACCGCTTGCACACCTCTCCGTCCGGGCCCATATAGATACCTCCGTCGGTGAGGGTGCCGTCCACGTCCAGCACCAGCAGGCGCATGGGATGGTAGTCCATAAAAGGTCCCTTTCCGGGCCGGGCGGCCCTGTTACAGAATGATGCCCGCGGCCAGGATGGCCTGCAGGGTGATGGTGCCCGCCACCTTGTTATCCCCGTCCACCACCGGCATGGCGCCGAACCGGTGGGCTTTGAGCACCTGCAAAGCGTTGACCGCCATGGTATCCGGAGTTGTGTAGGTAGGCCGTGTGGTCATCACATCCCGGATCTGCAGGCTGTACACGTCCACGCCCTTTTCCAGCAGGCGGCGCAGATCGCCGTCGGTGAGAACGCCGGCCAGCCGCCCTTCCCCGTCCACCATGGTCACGATGCCCAGGGATTTTTGGCTCATCTCCACGATGGCGTCCTTGAAGGTCACGTCCGCGCCGATCACCGCGTTGGCCGCGCCGGTGAACATGATATCCCCCACCCGGCAGATGAGTTTTTTGCCCAGGGCCCCTGCCGGATGGTACATGCCGAAGTTCTCTTTGGTAAAGCCGTAGACCCCGCTGGCCACCACAGCCAGCGCGTCCCCGTAGACCAGAGTGGCGGTGGTGCTGGAGGTTGGCGCCAGGCCCAGGTGGCAGGCTTCGTCAAATTTCGGGAACACCTGCACCACGTCGCAGGCCCGCGCCAGGGTAGAGTCCGGGTTGCCGGTGATCCCCACCAGGGTGGCGCCGATCATCCGGATGTTGGGCAAAATGCGGGTGATCTCCTCGCTCTCGCCGCTGTAACTGATGGCGATGACCACGTCCTGCGGGCTCACCATGCCCAGGTCCCCGTGCAGGGCCTCGGCGGGATGCAGATGAAAAGAGGGTGTGCCCAGGCTGGCCAGGGTGGCCGCCAGCTTGGCGGCGATGTGGCCGGGCTTGCCCATGCCGGTCAGGATCACCCGGCCCTTGCAGCCGGTGACCAGATCCAAGATCCGCACAAACGTCTCGTCCAGCGCGTCCCGGGTACGGCGCAGCGCCTCGATCTCCACGTCGAAGACCCGGCGGGCGTCGGCCAGTTTTTCGGTATCGTTCATGAGGCCTCCTCAGCGCACGGCGCGGTACACCCGCATGAGCCGTTCCATCATGGGTTCCAGTTCGTCCAGCGGCACCATGTTGGGCCCGTCGGAAAGGGCCTTGTCCGGGTCGGGGTGTACCTCCATAAAGAGGGCGTCCGCCCCGGCCGCCAGCGCCGCCTTGGCCAGCGGCTCCACATAGGCCCGGTTGCCGCCGGTGCAGCTGCCTTTGCCGCCGGGCTTCTGCACGCTGTGGGTGGCGTCGAATACCACCGGCCAGCCCAGCTTCTTCATCTCCGGGATGCCGGTCATATCCACCACCAGGGTGTTGTAGCCGAAGCTGGTGCCCCGCTCGCAGAGCATCAGGTCGGGGCAGCCGCTCTCCACCAGCTTGTTCACCACATTGGCCATATCCCAGGGAGCCAGGAACTGGGCTTTCTTCACATTGACCTTGCGGCCGGTACGGGCCGCCGCCACCAGCAGATCGGTCTGCCGGCAGAGAAACGCCGGGATCTGCACCAGGTCGCAGACCTGGCCCACCGGTTCAGCCTGCCAGGGCTCGTGGATGTCGGTGGCCAGTTTCAGGCCGTACCGGTCCTTGACCTTCCGCAAGATCTCCAGCCCCTTCTCCAGCCCGGGGCCCCGGAAGGAGGCCAGGCTGGTACGGTTGGCCTTATCAAAAGAGGCTTTGAAATACAGCTCCAGCCCCAGCCGGTCGGCGATCTGCGCCAGGCGGGGGGCGATCTCCATGACCAGCGCCTCCGACTCGATCACGCAGGGGCCGGCGATCCAGATCATTGGTGCGTCCATACAGCCTCCTTACACCCGGTCAGGGTGAGCCTCGATGTAGGCCCGCACCCGTTCCAGGTCCTTATAGGTATCCACCGCCACGGTGTCGGAGTTCACCACGCCGATGCGGATCTTGACCCCATGCTCCACCAGGCGCAGCAACTCGATCTCCTCGGCGCGCTCCAGCGGGCCCATCTCCAGGGTGGCGTAGTACAGCAGGGTCTCCCGCTTAAAGGCATACACCCCGATGGGCTTGTAGATGATGTAGTCCAGCGCGGCCTTGGGGTAGGGCACCGGGCTGCGGGTGAACAGCAGGATGTCGTTGTTCACGTCGCATACCACCTTCGGGGTGGTTCCATTGATCACGTCCACCGGGTTGTGGTAAGGGGTCTTGAGGGTGGCGCAGGGGATCTGCGGCTCGGAGAGGATGACGTCCAGCACCTTGTCGATGGTGGCGGGTTCCAGCAGGGGCTCGTCCCCCTGGATGGTCACATAGATATCGGCCACGATCTTGGCGGCCACCTCGGCCAGCCGCTCGGTGCCGTTCTTGTGTCTGGTACTGGTCATGACGCAGGGGATATCGTACTGACGGCAGACCGATTCGATCCGCTCGTCGTCGGTAGCCACATACACCTCGTCCAGCCGGGCCACCTTGCGGGCCCGGTGGTAGACCCACCAGACCATGGGCTTGCCGCAGATATCCGCCAGCGGCTTGCCGGGAAACCGGCTGCTCTGGTAGCGGGAGGGAATCACACCGATGATCTTCATGCTTGCTTACCCCTTTTCTTTTTTCGGCGGCGGCGTGCGGAAGTCCGCCAGATCAATGTCCTGAATGTCGATGATCTCGTCGGCGCAGTGGATGTTGCGCACCGCGTTGGTATAAAAGCCCACCGCCCGGCCAAACCGCACCTCAAAGCAGTAGTCCAGCAGTTCGGCGGGCATGAACCGGTTCAGCACCACCGCGTCGGGAAACAGAGCCTGGTAGTCGGTCTCGTCCCGGGGATGGGTCTTGATAAACAGCTGGCGGCCGGCGGCGTATTTCTCCACGATATAACGGCACAGACGGTCCTGATCCGCCTGGCAGAACACCTCCCGGTCGGCGTAGTAGCCCCGGGAGAGGAACAGGCAGCTGTTCGGGCTTACCGGCGGGATCTCCCCGCCCGCAAATACCCGGCGCAGCACCGCCCGCCCCGCCGCGTCCATCCCTTTGAGACGGGCAAACACGTCAAACCCTCGCAGTTTTCCGGCGTAATAAGGAACGACCGCCGGATCCGCCACCTCCAGGGCAGTCACCCCCCGGTACGCGCCCCAGAACAGATACCCCGCGCCGGCACGCTGCCGCCGGACAAAGTCCGGCGCGGCGGCCTGGTCGTCGATCCAGTGGTTGGGGCCGTTCAGATAGTTGTAGGTATCCTCCCCCAGCACATAGCGCGCGCCCCGGTCCTGCAGATATCGCCCGGCGCTGTTCCAGTCGTTGTAAAGGCAGATCTCCCGATACCCTCGCAGCCGAAGCGGGAATCCCGCCGCCGCGGCGTGTTTGAACGCCAGGGCGCGGCGCACCGGCAGCGCGGCCGGTTCCAGCGCCGGATACCGTGCCGGCAGGTCCTGCGGAAGAAAGACCCGCCGCGCCAGGCCTGCTTTGCGAAGGCGGGCGGCCAGATCCTCCCGGGCGGGCAGAGCGGCCGACAGCCAGAAATCCGCCGTATATCCCGCCGGCGCGCCCAGGAGTTTGACCGCGCTGACCATTGCCTGATACTGGGTATGACAGATAAACAGAACGTCCGCGGCCATGCTCACACTTCCCTGTGCTCGGTGACGACCACCGGCTTAAAGTGGATGGGGCCCCAGGCGGTATGCCACTGAGGCACCAGCAGATCGTTTCCGGTGACCTCAAAGCTGAACTCCACATTGGGTTTATCCAGGCAGACGCCCTGGCCCACCACCCCTTCAAACACGTCCAGGTAGAAGAAGTACTGCCCCTCGCCGAACAGAGAGGGGTCGAAGGTAAAGGTGGTCTCGTAGGTCTTGCCCGCCTCGGTGGGCCCCAGGTCCACGGGATGGGTGATCCCGATGGGGGTGGAATCCCGGCGATGCAGGTTCATCTTCAGATTCACACCCCGCAGCTTCTCGTTAGCGTACCACTTGATCCGGATGCGGATCGGCTTGTCCTTCGGGAACACCGTGGCTTCACAGTCCAGGAAATCCAGGCTCTGCAGCTGCAGCCGCACGCCCGCGCCGGTGGTGGCCCGGCCCACGTTGACCAGGTCGTAATGGGGCACGTTCACGTTGCTGCTGTCCATATACAGAGCGATAGCCTGCTCCACATCACCGTCAAAGATCACCCGGCCCTGATCCAGCACCACGCACCGGTCGCACAGCTGCCGGATGGTACTCATATTGTGGCTCACGTACAACACGGTACGGCCTTCCTGGCTGGCGGCGTCGCTCATGCGGCCCAGACATTTTTTCTGGAATTTCATGTCGCCCACGGCCAGCACCTCGTCCATGACCATGATCTCGTTGTCCAGATGGGCGGCCACCGAAAAGGCCAGCTTGACAAACATGCCGCTGGAATAGCGTTTCACCGGCGTGTCGATAAACTCGCCGCACTCGGAAAACTCGATGATCTGGTCCAGCTTGGCGGTGATCTCGGCTTTGGTCATGCCCAGGATGGTGCCGTTCATATAGATGTTTTCCCGGCCGGTCATCTCGCCGTTGAAGCCGGTACCCACCTCCAGCATGCTGGCCACCCGGCCTTTGATGCGGATCTCGCCCTCGGTGGGGGCGGTAATGCGGGAAAGGATCTTGAGCAGGGTGCTTTTGCCGGCGCCGTTGCGGCCGATGATGCCCACAGCCTCGCCCCTGTACACATCAAAGCTGACCCCGTTCAGGGCCATGAATTTGGTGCCCCACAGCCGGGTGTCGGTGCCCACGATGGTGTTGGGGTCCTCCCGGCCGTGGATGCGGGCCCACCAGCTTTGCAGGTCGGCGGTCAGGGTGCCGCCGCCAATCTGGCCCAGTTTATACTGCTTTTTCACATCCCGGATCCGGATCACCGTTTCGGGATGGGTCATTGCGTCGTTTGCCATGGAACAACTGCCTCCTTACACGGTGTCCATAAAGGTTTTTTCGATCCGGCTGAACAGGATCACGCCCAGGGTCAGCACCGCCGCCGTCCAGATCAGGCTGTAGAGCAGCGCCCCCGGAGACACCGAGCCGCAGCCCAGCAGCGCGTAGCGGTAGGCCTGCACCGGGCCGGTCATGGGGTTGAGGCCCACCAGGAATTTCAGCACGGGCGAGGTGTCCAGCTGGGACATGGGATAGACCACCGGGGTGGCGTACATCCACAGCGACATGCCAAAGCCCACCACCACGGCCAGGTCCCGGTACTTGGTGGTCAGGCTGGAGACGATGATGCCCATGCCCAGGCCAAACGACATGACCATGAGCAGAACCAACGGCAGCGCCAGCAGCCACAGATTCGGCCGGACCACGCCGCCCTCTACGCTGGGATTAAAAAGAAAATAGACCCAGAAGATCAAGAACATGCAGAACTGAATGCCGAAATTGGCCAGCGAGGTCAGCACCTGGCTGACCGGCTGCACCAGCCGGGGAAAATAGATCTTGCCGAACAGGCCCGCGTTTCCGGTAAAGGTGTTGGCGGTGCCGGTCAGGCAGGTGGAGAAAAAGGACCAGATCGCGTTGCCCGCCATATAGAACAGGAACTGGGGCGCGCCTTCGGTGGAGATCTGGGCGATCCCGCCGAACACCACCGTAAAGATCACGCTGGTGATCAGGGGGCTGAGCACCACCCACAGCGGCCCCAGAATGGTCTGCTTATAGGTAATAATGAAGTTGCGCTGAACAAACAAAAGGACCAGGTCCCGGTAATCCCATACCTCCTTGAGGTTCACGTCGAACCAGCCGGTATGCGGACGGATGATCGTGGTCCATTTTTCCGTTTTGTTCGTCTGTGCCATTTGCTTCCCTCGTTTTCCTTCGTTCTGAGCCATCGCGGCATATCAGTTTATTATAGCATATTTTTTTGCGCAAAACAAAGCGTTCCCTTTTCCCTCCGGACAGAAGATCACCCTTTTTTGCGATCCGCGCGCCGCAGCAGCCGATCCAGGCGGGCCGCCCGGTCCAGCAGGCGGCAGTCGCCCTGGGCGCTGGCTGACAGCCGGCGGATCAGGGCGGGGCTGCCCAGCCGGAACGCCGCGTAGAACGGCGAGGGCAGCCGGAACCGCTTCATGTAATCCAGCATCTGCCGCAGGCGCGGGTCTTTCAGCAGGGCACGGACCGCCGGCTGTTCGTCCGGCCGGCGGCTGCTGTATACGCTGTAGGCCAGCGTGCGCAGGCATTGATCCAGTACCAGCCGCATATCCTCGGGCGGCACGCCGTACCGCCGGGTATAATCCCGGAACAGGTCCCAAAACATGGTCAGATGCCAGGGCTGCAGCGGCTGCAGCCGGTTGCTGACGCTGTTCTCGTTTCCGGTCTCATAGTAATAAGCGGCCCTGTTGATCAGGAACAGGCTGCCCTGGGGCGCATTGGCAAACAGCGTTTCGCAGTACAGATTGCAGAACGGCAGATCGTCGGTGCCGTCGCGGATCGTTTCGTCAAACCGGATCTCCGGATGCGCACGCAGCAGTTCCAGATCAAACAGCTTGGTCCACACGTAATGGGTGGTCCCCCAGGAGTACAGCCATCCCAGCCTGGACAGCGGGATGCGGGTAAAGGGCTCCGGGGTCGGGCGCACCTTTTCCCAGGTGCTGAACGGCCAGGTGATCAGTTCGCCGGGCCGCGCCCGTTCCAGGGCCGCGCAGATACTCGACAGCGTATGCGGGTAAAAGCGATCGTCCTGATCGAGAAACAGCAGCCAGCGGCCGCGCGCCTCCCGGATGCCCCGGTTGCGGGCGCTCGCCACGCCGCTGTTTGGCTGGTGGATCGCCCGCAGACGCGGGTCTCCGGCGGCCAGCTCATCGCAGAGCGCGCCGCTCTGGTCCGGGCTTCCGTCGTCAATGAGGAGCGCCTCAAAATCGCCGGTCTCCTGTTCCAGCAAACTTTCCACGCAGCCCCGCAGATAGGGCTGGCCCCGATACACCGGGATGACGATGGAAAAAAGCGGCATGGAACGACCTCCTTATTTTACCGGGCCGTACAGGATATCGTGGACCGCCTGCCCCCGATAGTGCCAGGTGAGGTAGCGGCTCCATTCCCGTTCCTGCATCCAGCCCAGCCGCACAAACGGCCAAAGCCAGCGCAGCCGCAGCGGCCAGTAGTACAGGGAAAAATACTTTCTTTCATGAAATACCCGGCGCAGCCGGTCCGCATGGGGTCCGGCCAAAAAGGCGCGGGCCCGGGCCCGGCGCTCGGCCAGGGGGCCGGTCTCCAGGCAGAGGATCGAGTGCAGGCCCACCCCGATGGTGCGCAGATAATTCTGATAGATGGCGCAGCTGTCCTCCGGGGGGATGTGGAAAAAGCCCTCCGCCTCGGCCAGGGTCAGATCAAACGTGCGGCACCAGTTGTCGCAGAAATCCCGGGGAAACTGGCGGGAAAGGCTCCCGTCCTTGTCCAGGTTGTCATAAAAGTACAGCCCGCCCTCCAGCATGCGCACGCACCCTTCCGGATACCGGGTAAACAGCACGCGGGCATACTGGAACACAAAAGGCAGGTCCTCGCTGTTGCGCAGGGTGGTGTCGAACCGGGGGCCGGATTCCTGCAGAAGCCGGCGGTCAAACAGCATGGCCCAGGTTGCCCCGAACCAGCCGTGGATATACAGGTTGCCCAGCTGCTGCGGGGTGTACAGGGTCACCCGGCGCTCATCCCGGGGAGCCCATTGGGTCAGCAGACCGTCGGCCCCCATGCAGTATTTCCAGAGCACGAAATCCCCGGGATGGGCCTCCGCCTCGTCCAGCGCATACTCCATCAAAAACGGCGATACCTGATCGTCGTCGTCCATGAACATGAGCCAGCGCCCCCGCGCCTGCCCGATCCCGGTGTTGGAGGCTCCGGCGCAGCCGCCGTTCTTCTGATGGATCACCCGTACGCGGGGATCGGCGGCGGCATACGCATCGCAGATCGCGCCGCAGTTGTCCGGGCTCTCGTCGTCCACCAGGATCAGTTCAAAATCGGTAAAGGTCTGCGCCAGCAGGCTGTCCACCGCCCGGCGCAGCCAGCGCTCGGCGCCATAGACCGGCATGATGACGGATATGCAGGGTTCGGCTGTCATGAAGTGTTCTCCTGTCCGGCAGCAAGGCTGCCTGTTACTGTTCGCCCGCCTGCGGTTCGGCGGCTTCCGCGGGCGGCTCCGGGGCCGACACCCCCGCCAGGCGGCAGAAATGCTCATAGTAGACCTGCCGGCTGAAAGCCTGGGCGCGCTGCACCCCGGCCTTTCCGATCCGGGCGCGGATGCGGGGATGGATACGCAGATAGTGGATGGCGTCGGCGATCGCTTCGGCCATGGGTTTCGCGTCCGGGCGGGGCGCGGTGAGGGTGCCGTAGACGATCTCGTCCCGCTCGATCATCAGCGCGCCCACACCTTCCAGATACTCGGGCATGCCGCCGGAACGGGCCGCGATGATCGGGCAGCCGCTGGCCATGGCCTCGATGGCGGTGATCCCGGCGGGCTCGTCCCACAAGGCCGGGAAGCAGGCCGCATCCGCCACCCGGTAATAATCGGGGATGGCGTCGTTCTGCAAAAAGCCGGTGAACACGATCCGCCCCGCGGCCTGCAGGTCGGCGGTATCCTGCCGCAGCTGGGCAAAAAAGGCGGAATCGTTCTCCTCATCAAAGAACGGGGTGCCGATCACCAGAAGTTTGACCGCCGGGTCGTTGCAGAGTTTCAGCGCTTCGATCAGACGGTGGATCCCCTTTTCCGGGCAGATACGCCCGCAGAACAGCACGACAAAGTCCTCTTTGGAAAAGCCGAGTTTTGTCCGCAGTTCCTGGGCCCTGGCCTTATCCGCCTTCTCCCCCGGAGAAAACCGGGACACATCCACGCAATTGGGGATCAGATGGATCGACATGGGGCGATTGGGTTTCCAGTGTTCGGCCACGTAGCGGCTGATGGCAATGACGCCGCTATAGGTGGACTCCATCTGCGGGGTACACTGGGCCTGCATGTGCAGGTGCGCCAGCATCCGGTCCCGCCCCACCTGGCGGCTGATATGGGCCAGTTCCTGCAGGTTGCCGCCCTCGCCGATCACCAGGTCCGGGGCCTCCTCCTTCACCAGCTTGGCCACCCGGTTGAACCAGGGGTCCAGCGGGGCGGGCTGATTGAGCCGGCGCATCATGCCGCACACCGGCCCCCAAAGACCCCGTTCCTCCTTATGAGGCAGATAGTAGATACGGGTGTGAGGGTAGAGCGCGGCCTGCTCCTGCGCCGCGGGGTCGGGCACGCTTACGCATACCAGATCCAACCGCTGCTGCACCTCATTTTCCCGGATGAGCTGGGTGATCAGCCCCTCCACCGCGCCGCCGCGGGTGGCGGGCACCGGAAGGCTGGGCGGCGGGATCAAAAACAGCTTGGGCTTAGCGCCAGCTGTTGACGGCGTCAATGACATACTGTACCTCCTCGTCGGTCATGCCGTTGTACAGCGGCAGGCTCACCACCTGATCGGCGTACCGCTCGGCAAGGGGATAATCGCCGGCCTTTCCGCCCAGTTCTGCATAGCAGGGGGCCAGGTGCGGCGGGATGGGATAGTGGATCTGCGCGTGGACCCCCGCCTGCTCCAGGTGGGCCATCAGGCCGGCCCGGTCGCTGGTGCGCACCACGAACAGATGCCATACATGGCCGCAGCCCGGGCGCACGGCGGGCAGGGCCACCTTTTCGTTGCGGATGCCGGCCAGGTAGCGGCGGGCCACCGATTCCCGCTGAGCGATCAGTTCGCTCACATGGGGCAGTTTGGCCCGCAGCAGAGCGGCCTGGATCTCATCCAGCCGGCTGTTCACCCCGCCGGGAAGTTCATTGTGATATTTGACCTTGCTGCCGTAGTTGCGCAGCGTGCGCACCCGGTCGGCCAACTCAGGGTCGTCGGTGACGATGCAGCCCGCGTCCCCAAAGGCGCCCACGTTCTTGGTGGGGAAGAAACTGAAGCAGCCGATCTCCCCGAAGGTGCCGGTCATCTTTCCCTTATAGCGGGCGGTATGGGCCTGGGCACAGTCCTCCACCACGAACAGTTCATGGCGGCGGGCCACTTCCAGGATGGGGTCCATATCGCAGACCTGCCCGTACAGATGCACCGGCAGAATGGCCCGGGTGCGGCTGGTGACCGCCGCCTCCAGACGGCCGGCATCCAGCAGGTAATACTCGTCCGGCTCCACAAAAACAGGGGTGGCCCCGTTCAGGGTAACGCCCATGACGCTGGCGATAAAGGTATTGGCGGGCACCAGCACCTCGTCGCCGGGGCCGATGCCCAGTGCCCGAAAGGCCAGCACCAGCGCGTCCAGACCGCTGCCTACTCCCACGCAGTATCGGCTCTCGTTGAAGGCGGCGTACTCCTGTTCAAAAGCGTCCAGTTCCTTGCCCAGAATATACCAGCCGCTGCGAAGCGCCCGCAGCGCCGCTGCTTCATACTCCTGCTGAAACTGGCGAAACTGCCGGTCCAGCACATTAAACTCGATCTTCACTCGTTGTGTGCCTCCTTGTACCGGTTGAGAAACCGGTCGTAGTCACAGATATCGTCGGCCCCGCTGCCGCCGTGAACAAAACGCAGGCGCCTGATCGAAAAAGGGGAAACTCGCCTGCCGCTCTCACAAAACGCGGGCGGCTCTTGCCGGGGGTTCGATGGCGCGGATATCGGGCAGGCGATACGGCATCACCGTAAAACCTGCCTTTCCACCATACAAAATACCCGATTTCATAGGATAAGTCAAATCTTTTTCGCCGCCTGACGCAGGCATTGCGCCCGCACCGGAAGCGGCAGAAGCCGGCAGTGGGCGGCGGGTACGGCCAGCGGGCGCATCCGGGCCTGGACCTGCCGCCAGCGGGCGCACAGCGCCTCATCGGCGGGTTGCTGCGCTGCCTGCGCGCTGAGCGCCAGATATCGCTGCCAGCAGGCGGCCAGTGCGCGCTGGCGCAGTTCGGCGGGAAGCGAACGGGCGGCAAAGAACTCGTACCGGTCGCACAAGGCGTCCACGGCGTCGAAGCTGGAAGGGCGCAGCCCGGTATGGCAGATGCTGCCCGGACGCAGCCGGTATTTGTAGATCACCTGTTCGCTGCAGGCGACCCGTCCGCTGGCCAGCAGCAACCAGTGCGCCACCGCTTCATCCTCGTTGTTGCGGCCTTCGGGATAGCGCAATTTGCGCCAGAGGGCGGCGATATACAGCTTGTTCCAGGCCACGGTGTAATAGGTAGCCTGCGGGCTGTACAGGCAGGGCAGCAGGCTTTTGCCCCGGAAGGTACCGGCACGCACCGGCTTTGTAAACGCCGGCGTCGCAAGGCTTTGCGCCCGCTCGTCCACATCCTCCACCGCCCCGATCGACAGGTCGGCCTTTTCCAGGCGGATGGTGCGGTACAAGGTCTCCAGATAGTCCGGCGTGACCAGATCGTCCGAATCCACAAAGGCGATGTAGCGGCCCCGGGCGATCTCCAGCCCGGCGTTCCGGGCGCTGGACAGGCCGCCGTTGGATTTGTGGATCACCCGGATACGGCCGTCCCGGCCGGCCCAGGCATCGCAGATCGCGCCGCAGCCGTCCGGGCTGCCGTCATCCACCAGGATCAGTTCAAAATCCCGAAAACTCTGGCCGGTGATGCTGTTCAGGCAGGCGGGCAAAAAAGCCTGCACCTTATACACCGGCACGATCACGCTGATCTCAGGCATGGCGCGCTCCTTTCCGCTTTTGCGCAAGGGCGCCCCAGGCCGCGGCGGCCCGATAGACCGATTCCGGCGCGCGGCAGAACAGCACGGCCCGCAGCTTCTCCCCCGCCGCTATATGCGGGCAGGCGCGGATCGCCTTTTGCAGCCCCCGCAGCACCGGCAGATGGGCGGCAAAGGCGGCCCGGGCCTCCGGGTCCAGGGGACCGGACCGGCGGGCCTGTACATACAGCTGATAAAAGATCTGCCAGTAGCGGGCCAGCGCCCATTGAGCCAGATCTTCCCGGCCGGGAAGCGCCAGCAGATAATCGTACCATCGTTTATACACGATCAGATCGTCCAGCATCCGGGCACGGAAGGCGACCGCGGTCAGGCTGCCCGCCCGCTCCCGGTAAAAGTACAGTTCCTCCGGCAGGCACACGATCTGCTGGCCGTCATAGACCTGATGCAGGATGTTGCAGTCATCCCCGTACAGAAGCGACGTATCAAACCGCAGCCCCACAAACAGGCGCGCGTCGATGAGTTTATTCCAGCAAAGCATGCCGTACATGCTGCCGTTCTGGAACACATCCCGGAACAACTCCAGCGCGTCCTGACGGCCGGGGCAGGCGGCGCGCACCGTGCGCTCCACCGGTTCGTCCCGCTCGTTGATGCAGCGCGCGTTGCAGCCCGCCATCGCGCAGTCCGCCCCGGTCAGGGCGGCGTAGAGCTTTGCGTACATATCCGGGGCGATGCGATCGTCCGAATCCACAAAGCCGATATACCGGCCCCGGGCCGCGTCCAGCCCCGCGTTGCTGGCGGCGGCCGGCCCCCGGTTGGGCTGGTGGATCACCCGGACGCGGCTGTCTTTCGCGGCCCATTCGTCGCAGATCGCGCCGCAGCCATTGGGACTGCCGTCGTCCACCAGGATCAGTTCCAGATCCGCAAGGGTCTGGGCAAGAACGCTCTGGATAGCGCGGGGCAGATACTCTTTCGCGTCATAAACGGTGGTGATGATGCTGATGAGGGGCATACGGTCCTCCTATCGTCTTGGTCGTTCAGCCCGGATGCCGCAGCCGGAACAGCATCGCCAGCGGCAGCGCCAGCCGCAGCCGCACCAACAGGCGCAGCGGCGCGGCGGCCAGGCGATGGGGATCGGCGTCCAGACGGGCTTCCAGCGCCCGGCGGGCGGGGGCATAGCGCAGAATGGTGCGCAGCAGGCGGGCGGTGGCGTTCACCCCCACCCCGCAGGAGCGGCTGGCCAGCAGCCAGAACTGAATGGTATAGACGCTGACCCGGCGCGCCCGGACCATCCGCTGCCGCGCGGCCTCATCCAGCCCCACAGCGGCCAGGGCCGCCAAAAACGCCGGGCGGATATACTCCTCCGCGTCCAGCAGATCCGCCCGTCCCCGGTGGGAGAGGGATTGTTCCACCTGATCGTCCACCCAGTATCCCGGCCTGGCGCACAGGGCTATGCCTCCGCACCGGGGCAGAAGCTGAAGATGGAACAGCAGGTCTTCGTTGATGGTCAGCCGCGGATCGAAGCGCACCGCCGGCGGGTTCTGGATCAAACCGGCCCGGTACAGTTTATTGCCGGGCCGCGCGATCAGGCCGGTATCCACCAGAAGATGTTCCAGCCGGGGGGCCAGCCCCGCCGGGCCGGCCGCCGTCAGCTCCGGCAGATCCTCCCGGCAGCCGCTGGCACGCTCCAGGCCAAAGACCAGCATATCCAGCCCCTCGGCCTCCATGCGGGGCAAAAACGCCGCATAGGCGCCCGTCAGCAGCCGGTCATCCGCGTCCACAAATCCCAGATACTCTCCCCGGGCCGCCTCCAGCCCGGCGTTCCGCGCGGCGCTGGGGCCGCCGTTGGGCTGGTGGATCACCCGCACCCGGCTGTCCCGGCCGGCCCATCCGTCGCAGAGGGCGGGGCTTTCGTCCCGCGAGCCATCGTCCACGAGGATCACCTCCAGCCCGCCGGCCACCTGCTGTTCCAGCACGCTTTGCACACACCGGTCCAGGGTGGCGGCGGCGTTGTACACCGGTACGATCACGCTGACTTTGGGCTGATTCATACCGCACCTCCCCGGCGGGCGATCCGCCGCGCCGCCAGCACCGCGCACCGGCCGGCAAAATAGAACGGGAACACCAGTTTTGCCTTGAGCGGCATATTTGCCATCTCCCGCAAAAAGGCCACCGCACCGCCCAGGCGCAGCCTGTCACAAAAAGGGAAGAAGGTGCCTGCGCACAAACAGAGAGTAAAGTCGTAGCGGCCCTTGAAGTAGCGCTGGCTGGCTGCCACCACCTGCACGTAATCCCGATACTTCTGCACGGCGGTGGTGGCGGCGTTGTAGTTGCGGTGGGCGGCGTCGGTGCCGGCCACCCGATACGCGGAGAGCGCCTGATCCATCACAAACACCCGGCCCGCGTCCAGATACAGCATGCAGAGCGCAAAGTCCGCGATGCTGCGATTGGCCGTAACGTAGGCCTCCCGGGCAGGGTCCGGAGTACGGAAGATGTTCCGCACCATACAAGAGGTGCAGGAAAAGGTGACCCCCCGCAAAAACAGCCGTACCGTAGCGTCCCGGCCCACCACCCGGGGATCGTCCGGCAGGCAGCGGTAGACATTGCCCGCGTCGTCGGTCTCCCGCAGACGGTGGCTCACCGCCGCGTAGTCGGGATGGGCGCGAAGAAAATCCGCCTGCTTTTGCAGTTTGTCATCGGTAAGCCACCAGTCGTCTCCCTCCAGGGTGCAGACGAACTCGCCCTTCGCGTCGCACAGCCCCTCATACCAGTTGCGGCTGATGCCCACGTTTTTCTCCCGCAGCCGCAGCCGGATGCGGCTGTCCCTGGCGGCATACTCCCGCAGGATGGCCCGGGTGCCGTCGGTGCCCGCGTCCTCGCTGACCAGCACCTCGAAGGGAAAGTCGGTGCGCTGGGCCAGCACGCTGTCCAGCGCCTGGCGGATATACTGTTCCTGGTTGTAGGTGGTGACCAGAACGGTCACAAGCGGCTGCTCCATACGGCGGGCTCCTTTGCGTTCAGGCTTGTTGTTGGGCGATGGTGTGGTAGATCGTTTCCAGGGCGCGGCGGTTGGCCGCCGGATCGTGGGTGACAAGGGCCCGCTCCCGGGCGGCCGCGCCCAGGGCGGCGGCATGATCCGGGTCATCCAGCAGCCGCAGCAGCGCCGCGGACAGGGCCTGTACATCCTCGCAGGGATAGAGCAGGGCCTCTTTTTCGTGGCTTGCCATGCCCGGCACCCCGCCCACGGCGGAGGCCACGCAGGGCATTCCCAGCAGCATGGCCTCCCCCAGCGAGTTGGGGCTGTTCTCCAGAGAGGAGCAGATGGCAAACACGCTGGCCGCCTGCATCTCGCGCAGCATCCCCTCCTCGTCCAGCGGGCCGGTATAGACCAGCGCGCCGGCCACCCCCAGCCGCTTGGCCAGGGTTTCCAGATACCGCTGATAGGGGAACATCCAGCGGATCACCGGGCGCAGCAGCGGGCCCTTGTCCAGCGGGGGCCAGCCGGCCACCCGCAGCTTCAGGCCGGGATACCGCGCCAGCACCGGCGGCAGCGCCTGCAGAAGCCAGTGCAGCCCTTTGCGGGGCTCGTTGCCCTGCGACAGAAAGATCACCGGCGCGGCGGGCGGCCCGGGCCAGCGGGCGGTGTAAAAGCGGGGGCGCAGGATCTCGCCGCAGTGGTAATAGGCGGCCTGAGGGGCCAGCCGTGCCATCTCCGCCTTGTCCCAGGGGGTACGTCCGGTCACATGGGCGGCCCGGGCCAGCAGAGCGGATTCCCGTTTGGCCTGGGCCTCGTAATAGGCCAGTTTCCTGTCCAGCAGCCCGCCGGGCACGATCCGGTCCACCAGGCGCTGCGCCGGGCTGGACCGGCAAAAGCGGGGCGGCACCCCGTCCAGCAGGTGGCGGGCATAGGGCACCATGATGCCCTGGATCGAGAACAGGGTGCGGCGTGCCCCCGCTGCGTCCAGCAGCGCTGAAGCGCCGGGATACTCGGTGCCCCAGACATGCACCACGTCCGGTTCCTCCGCCCGCACCAGCGCGGCGAAATCCTCCGCCTGCCCCCGGGGCAGTACCCAGAACACCACGTCCCCGGTCTCCACCCGGCGGGCTTGCGGCCCCACCGCGGCGTTCACCGACACGATGGTGAGGTCCACCCGGCCGCGCAGCTGCCCCAGCATCCCGTCCAGCCAGCCGCCGCCCACCGGGGCCGGCAGACCCAGCGCCCGGGCGGCGGGGGTCATGGTAACATTGACAAGCCACAGTACCTTCATGTGTTTTCCTCCGTTTGCAGCCCGGCGGCCAGCGCGTCGGCCACCGCCGCCGGAGTATTGGCCCGGAACAGGCGCTCCGCCTCGCTCCAGGCAAGCCGCGCCCGGCCCTTTTCGCCCAAAAAGGCGGCTACACGGGCGCATACGGCGGGGCCGGTGCCCTCGTCCTCATACACGATGCAGGCCAGCGGCCAGCGGGCCAGCGGCTCCCGGGCGGGATCGTCCCGGCGTTTGAGCAGGGCCAGCACCGGTTTGCCCGCGGCAACCGATTCATACAGCTTGCTGGGCACCTGGGTGGTGTTGTCGTTCCCCAGATGCAGCAGCACGTCGGCGGCCCCCACCCGGGCGGCGGCCTCGGCGGGCGGCACCGGCCCCTCGATGGTCAGCCGGTCCCCCAGCACGGCGCGGGCGGCGGCCGCGGTGTCGGCGGGATAGTGCTCCCAACCGGGGCCCACAAAATGCAGCCGGACCGCCGGCAGATCCATGGCGGCAAACAGCGCCAGCGCATAATGGGGGGTGCGCAGGGTGGGATACAGGCTGCCGGCAAACAGGCAGTCCATCTCTTCCCCTTCCGGCCGCGGCGCCGTCGCAGGCGGGGGGACCAGGCTGGGAAATTCCAGCACCCGCGTCTTGCCCTGAAAGGCGCCCAGCACACAGCCGGGCTCCTTCAGCTGCCGGGCCATGACCGCGGTGACAAACACCCGGTCCAGCCCCGCATACAGCGCCTGTTCCCGCGCGGGGGGGGGGTCATGGGGATGGTCGATGGCGTAAGGGTCCATGCACCAGACGGCTTTGCGGGCCCGCAGCCTGGCCCGGGAGAGGCCCAGCGCCCCGTCAAAGGGGGCCGCCAGGGCGATCACCCAGTCATACCCCTCCGCCGTGTCCAGCCGTTCCAGTTCTCTGCGTACGGCCGCCGGGCGGCGGGGACGGCGCAGCGCCAAAGCCCGCACCGCCGCCAGCGCCGCCGCCGGATGAACGGCCAGACGCGCCAAGCGGACCGGCGTCGGCGACCCGCCCGGAGCGCCGTACTCCAGGCAGCGGTTCATACAGGCCTCGTCCGCAAACGGAAGGGCGAACCGCCGCTCTGCCCAGGGGGCGGGCAGCGGGGCCCCGGCCCCGTCGGTCAGCTCCAACAGATGCAGCGTGTGCCCGGCCCGCGCCAGTTCAGCGGCCACCCGGGCAGCCAGACGGGGATTGGGGGCGTAGGGGTGATCCACCCGGTCAACGATGAGCAGAAGTTTCATGGATGTGCCTCTTTCGATTCAGCGGCCGCCGGGCAGAAAACGGCGGCAGAGCGCCCGGTAGAGCGGGCGCGCGGTCAGAGTGAGCAGGGCCGACGCCTTGAGCCACAGGGCCAGATACGGGCTGCCCATCGCCTGCCAGAATCCTTGCCGCAGCCGGGCACGCACCGCTTTGTGCAGCGGAGCCAGCTGGGCCGAAACGGGCTGGCGCAGGATCATACTGTCCACAAACAGCAGCTTTTCGTACCGGAAGGCCCGGGCAGGCGCCTGCAGCGGAGTGGACGCGGCCTCGCTCAGGATCGTATCCGCCACCGTCAGGTGATCGGCCAGGGCGGCCGCGCCGGGAAGCCGGTGGCTGGCAGAATCCGCCAGCTGCCGGTAGCCATAACCGGGCCAGTCGGTGGCGGCCACCCGCTCGCAGCGGGCCAGCAGACGCCAGTTGGCCAGCAGGTCCTCGTTGTGGCGCACCTCGGCGGGAAACGCGAACCCGTCAAACAGGCTTTTATGAAACAGTTTGTTCCACAGACCCCAGGCCATCTGCCGCCGGCCCCACAGAAGGGCGAGGCGGGCCTCATCGGCGGTGAGCACCTCCCGGGAACAATCGCCGGTGAGGGGCGGCGGGCAGGAACCGGAAAACCGCTGCACGCCGCACGCGGCCGCCTGCGCTCCGCTGACGCGGGCCAAGGCCAGAAGGCGGGCCAGAAAATCCGGCCGCAGCAGGTCGTCGGCGTCCAGGAAGCAGAGATATTCTCCCCGTGCCGCCTCCAGCCCGGCTTGCCGGGCGGCGTTGGGGCCGGCGTTGGGCCGGTGCAGCACCCGAAACCGGGGATCGGCGGCCGCCGCCGCGTCGCAGGCGGCCGCGCTGCCGTCGGTGGAGCCGTCATCCGAGAGGATGCACTCCCAGGCCGTGTGGGTCTGGGCGGCCACGCTGGCCAGGCAGGGGGCCAGCCAGGGCCCGGCGTTGTACACCGGCACCACAACAGAGATCAGCGTCTCGTTCACGGCATGTCCTCCCCATAGGCGTGCAGATAAAACCGCTGCAGCCAGCGGGCAGTATCCACGATATCATAATGGGCGGCGCGCACCTGTTCCAACGCGCGGGGATTGCGGCCGGGCAGTGGCCCGGCGAGCGCCGACGCCCAGGCGCCGGCGTCGTTCAGCGGCAAAAACCGCACCCCGTCACAAAAGCCCGCGGTGGGGTCCACCACGTCCGACACATAGCAGGGCAGGCCGGCAGCCTGGGCTTCCACCATGGTCACCGGCAGACCCTCGAACAGGCTGGGCAGCAAAAAGGCATCCATAGCGTCGTAACAGGCGGCGGTATCCCGCCGCAGCCCCGCGAACACGATCCGGTCGCTCAGGCCCAGCGCACCGGCCTTGCGGCGCACATCCGCCTCCAGCGGGCCGGCGCCCACCAGCAGCAGCCGGGCTTCGGGGCAGCGGGCCGCCAGCGCGGCAAAAATATCCAGCAGATACAGATGGTTCTTCTGCTGGGTGAACCGCCCCACATGGCCCAGCACCCGGTGCTCCGGCAGAAAACCGAACGCCGCGCGCATCGCGCGCCGCCGTTCCGGATCGAAAGCAAAGGCCGCCGCGTCCACCCCGTTGGGCAGAAAAATAAAGGGCTTGCCACGGAACAGGGCTTTGCCCGCCTCCTGCCCGCAGGCAAACCGGTCGGTGAGATCAAAGTTAAAGAACCAGGACATGCCCGCGTCCAAAAGGCCCACAAGGCTGCGTTCGCTGGCGGTATTGTGGCTGTGCCCGATCCGCACCGGTATGCCGTGGCGGCGGGCCGCCCGGTTGTAAAACATACCGAACCCGCTATAGTGGCCGTGCAGCACCCGGTATTCCGGCCGGGCGGCGAAAAACTCGTCCAGCTGGCGCAGATAGCGAGGCAGATTCAGATCCTGCCGGACATTCAGTTTGGTGATGCGGCCGCCCAGCGCGGCGATCTCCTCATCAAAGAAGCAGGGCGTATCAAAATGATACAAAAAATCAAACTGCACCCGCTGCCGGTCGATAGCCCGGTAGACGTTCATGATAAAGTTTTCCATGCCGCCCGCGTTCATGGCGGGCACCACCTGCAGCACCCGGACCACAGCCATGGCGCACCTCCCCGCCGGGCGTGCAACGCCCGGGATATCGGGTATGCCTGGGCATACCTATATAGTGTATATTATAGGCGAAAAGCCGCCGCTTTGCAACAAAAAGGGCGGCCGGCCCCAAAAGGCCGGCCGCCCGCGCGGATCCGATTACAAGGTGATAAAATTGCGCACCATCGCCTGCAGCAGATCATCCCGGTCCACCTTACGGATGATGGAGCGGGCGTTTTTGTAGGTGGTGATATAGGTGGGATCCTCCGAGAGGATATACCCCACGATCTGATTGATGGGGTTATACCCTTTTTCCTTCAGCGCATCGTACACCTCCTGCATGATGGCGCGGATCTCCTGATCCCGCTCGTCGCGGATGGAGAAAATAGCAGTAGGTTCGGACATAGAGCATACCCCCTCTTTACCAAAAATCATTATGGTATCAGTATACCCTACCCCCGTGCAAAATTCAAGGCGTAATTGTTGACAATTCAACTCTCCGTCAGGGCGGTAAAATAGTCCTGCATGGCGCGGGCATCCTCGGCCTGGGTGCCGGCGGACTCGCAGATGATGGTGGGAGCCAGGCCCCGGGCGGCGCACAGTTCCAGCAGCGGCTCATAGGGCGGGCCGTAGACCGTGTCCGCAAAGGTCAGGTGGCGCTTTTCGCCGCCGGCGGTGTACTCGATTTTGCTGAAATGGGAATGGAAGCACCGGGCCCGATCGTCCCCCAGCACCTCAGCCATCCGGTCCAGGATGGCGGCGAACTGCTCCTTGCCTCCCACCCCGCCCAGGGTGCGGGCGTTCAGATGACCGAAGTCGATGCAGGGAGTGATGCGCCTGTCCACACCGCACAAAGCCAGCACTTCCTCCAGGTCCCCCAGCTGGTTGATCTTGCCCATCGTCTCGGGGCAGAGGGTGATGTCTCCATAGCCGGCCTCGTCCACGGCGGCCTGGGCCCGGGCCATGGTGTCCAGGGCTTTGCGCAGGGCTTCCTGCCGGCTCTGCTTGCCGCAGCTGCCCGCGTGGAAGATCACCCGGCTTCCGCCCAGCGCCCGCACCGCCCGGCAGCTTTGCAGGATGTAGTCCACGCTGGCCAGGCGCTTGTCCTCCTCCAGGCTGCTCATGCTGATGTAGTAGGGAGCGTGGACGCTGAACCGGATATCCAGCCCCTGGGCATTGGCCCGGATGGCGGCGGCGGTGTCGTCGGACAGGCGTACCCCCCGGCCGCACTGGTATTCAAAGGCGTGCAGGCCGAACCGGGCGGTATGGGCCGGGATATCCTTGCTGGTCTTGTAGCCCATGGCCTTGAAACTCTCGCTGGTGCCGGCCGGGCCGAAACGGATGGGATCGCTCACAGCAGCTTTCCTCCTTTTTTATAATACTTGCGGATAAAGGGCTTTTCCAGGTGGCGGCGCAGCTTGATGCCCCACTTGATCTCGGGAGCCATCGGCCGCACCACCAGCACCGGCACCCCGGCCAGCGCGCCGCCCAGCCGGTCGGTAAAGAGCTGGTCCCCCACCAGGGCAAGCTCCCGGCGGGAGACCCCCAGCTGCCGGGCGGCCTTGCGGATGCCCCAGGGCAGAGGCTTGCAGGCCATGGACACAAAGGGCAGGCCCAGCGAGGCGGCAAAGGGAGCCACACGCTTGCGGGTGTTGTTGGAGACGATCATCAACTTGATGCCCGCTGCCTTCATCTGTTCCAGCCAGGCGGCCACGGCAGGCGGCAGAGCCTGGGAATTGTGGGCGGTGAGGGTGTTGTCCACATCCAGCGCCAGCGCCCGGATGCCGTGCCCGCGCAGAAATTCCGGCGTAACGGCGCCGGCGCCGGAAAAAAGATATTCAGGGGTCAGCAGCATGTGGACCGCCCTCCTTTTGAAATATTGCCGTGCCTCACAACGGCAGGATGGTAACGAAAAAGGCAGAGCCCGATGGGCTCTGCCTCAAGCGCCCGGCGACCGGGACGCTTTCGTCTTCACAGTTCCGCAGCTTACTTATATTTCCGCTTGCGGGCAGCTTCGGACTTTTTCTTGCGGCGCACAGAGGGCTTTTCATAAGCTTCACGCTTACGAACCTCGGCGAGCACACCACTGCGGGCAGTGGAGCGCTTGAAACGGCGCAGGGCGCTCTCCAGCGACTCGCCTTCCTTCACGCGAATTTCCGACATCTTGTTCCCTCCCTTGGGCCTGAGGACCGGAGTTTAGCGATTACAGAGTAATCAACGTTCTAATTATACAATGCAACCGAAGTCAAGTCAACAGGTTTTTTGTTATCTTCAAAAGCTGTTCACAGGCTGTTCACAAACCGCCCGGATCAGCCCTTGACCGCCAGATTCACCAGTTTGCCGGGCACATAGATCTCCTTGACCAGGGTCTTGCCTTCCAGGGCGGAGGCCACGGCGGGCTGGGATTTGGCCAGGGCGATGGCGTCGGCGGCGGCCACGTCGGCAGCCACGTTCAGGCGGGCGCGCACCTTGCCGTTCACCTGCACCGCGATCTCCACGGTGCTTTCCACACACTTGGCGGGGTCGTACTCGGGCCACCTGGCGCCGGACACCTGCCCGCCGTAGTTCTGCTGCTGCCACATCTCCTCGGTGATGTGCGGCGCGAACGGGTTCAGCAGGATCAGCAGGATGCGCAGCTCCTCACGGGTGGCGCCGCCCGCGTCGCTCAGGTCGTTGAGCAGGCTCATCATCGCGGCGATGGCGGTGTTGGCCTTCAGCACGTCGATGTCCTCGCCCACCTTTTTGATGGTGCGGTGGAACGCGCCCTCCAGTTCGGGCCGGATGCTCTCGCCGGGCAGCACCTTTTCGCCCAGCGCCCAGATCCGTTCCAGGAAACGCTTGCAGCCCTTGATGCTGCTGGTGTTCCAGGGGGCGCTCTTTTCAAAGTCGCCGATGAACATCTCATACAGGCGCATGGTGTCCGCGCCGTACTCGTCGATGATATCGTCCGGATTGACCACGTTGCCGCGGCTCTTTGACATCTTTTCGCCGTTCTCGCCTAGGATCATGCCGTGGCTGGTACGCTTCTGGTAGGGCTCCTTGGTGGGCACCACCCCGATATCGTACAGGAATTTGTGCCAGAACCGGCTATACAGCAGATGCAGGGTGGTATGCTCCATACCGCCGTTGTACCAGTCCACCGGGCTCCAGTATTCCAGCGCCTCCTTGCTGGCGATGGCGGTGTCGTTGTGGGGGTCCATATACCGCAGGAAGTACCAGCTGGAACCGGCCCACTGGGGCATGGTATCAGTCTCCCGCTTGGCGGGGCCGCCGCAGCAGGGGCAGGTGGTATTGACCCACTCGGTATGGCGGGCCAGGGGGCTCTCGCCGCCCTCGCCGGGCTCAAAATCGGTGATCTCCGGCAGGCGCAGGGGCAACTCGCTCTCAGGCAGGGGCTGCCAGCCGCACTTCTCACACCAGACCATGGGGATGGGCTCGCCCCAGTACCGCTGGCGGCTGAACACCCAGTCCCGCAGCTTGAAGTTGACCTTGGCATGGCCCTTGCCTTCTTTTTCCAGCCAGTCGGTGATGGCCTTCTTGGCCTGCTCCACCGTCATGCCGGTGAGAAAACCGCTGTTGACCATCTTGCCGGTGGCACAGTCGGTAAAGGCTTCCCTGGTGATGTCTCCGCCGGCCACCACCTCGACGATGGGCAGGTCGAAAGCCTTGGCGAAATCGTAGTCGCGGGTATCGTGGGCAGGCACCGCCATGATGGCGCCGGTGCCGTAGCTGGCCAGCACATAGTCGGAGATGAAGATGGGGATGACCTTGCCGTTGACCGGGTTGACGGCCTCCACGCCCTCCAGCCGCACGCCGGTCTTGTCCTTGGCCAGTTCGGTGCGTTCAAAGTCGCTCTTGCGGGCGGCCTCGGCCTGGTAGGCGCGGATGGCGTCCAGGTTGGTCAGCCGGTTCTCCCATGTTTTGAGGATGGGATGCTCGGGGCTCAGCACCATGTAGGTAGCGCCGAACAGGGTGTCCGGCCGGGTGGTATAGACCACCAGATCGTCGCCGGCGGTGGTGCCGAAGGTGACCTCGGCGCCGTGGCTGCGGCCGATCCAGTTCTTCTGCTGGGTGACCACCCGGGGGATGAAGTCCAGCCCGTCAAGATCGTCGATCAGCCGGTCGGCGTAGGCGGTGATCCGCAGCATCCACTGGCTTTTGACCTTATGGGTGGTCTCGGTGCCACAGCGCTCGCACTTGCCGTCCACGACCTCCTCGTTGGCCAGCACCACCTTGCAGCCGGGGCACCAGTTCACGTTCATTTCCTTCTTGTAGGCCAGACCGTGTTTGTACAGCTGCAAAAAGATCCACTGGGTCCACTTGTAATAGGAGGGATCGGTGGTATTGATCTCCCGGTCCCAGTCAAAAGACAGGCCCAGGCTCTGCAGCTGGCTCTTGAAACGGGCCACGTTCTTCCGGGTGACGATCTCCGGATGGATGTGGTTTTTCATGGCGTAGTTCTCGGTGGGCAGACCGAAAGCGTCCCAGCCCATGGGATAGAGCACATTGTAGCCGCACAGCCGCTTTTTGCGGGCCACGATGTCCAGCGCGGTATAGCTGCGGGGATGGCCCACATGCAGGCCCTGCCCGCTGGGATAGGGGAACTCCACCAGGGCGTAGAACTTGGGTTTGGCGTGGTCGATCTCCACATGGAAGGTCTTTTCGTCCTGCCACACCTGCTGCCATTTTTTCTCGATGGCCTTAAAATCGTATTTCACAAGCGATCAACTCCCGTATAAACTTTCCCGAACGCGCCCGGGGGCGCGGCGTGTTTTTATTCCCCGGCTTGCGGCGTTTCCTCGGCCAGGTAAGGGGCCAGGTCCAGCTCTTCGCCGTCGGCCCACAGATGTTCCAGATCGTAGAAGCTGCGGGCCTCCGGATAGAACACATGCACGATGACCTCGCCGTAGTCCAGGATGATCCAGTTGCGGGCGTCCATGCCCTCGGTGCGCAGGGGCTTTACCCCCTGCTGCTCCAGCTGGAACTCCACCTCCTCGGCCAGGCTCTTCACATGGGTGGCCGAGGTGCCGCTGGCGATCACAAAGTAATCGGCCAGCACGGTCAGATCTCGCACCCGCAGCGCCTTGACGCTGGCGGCTTTTTTCTTGTCCAGCACCTTGGCGGCGGCGATGGCCAGTGTTTTGCTTTCCATACTCTTGCCTCCTTCAGGGGGTGTCAGTTATCCACACCGTTGGCTTCCTTTTCCGCCTCGGCGTTGGCGTCCAGCTGGCCCATATACTGCACGTTGGGGTCGGTGGGGGTGCTGGAAGTGGTGCCCCACTGGACCAGCTGCAGCTGATCGGAGGACACCGGTTCGCCGTAGGTGCGGAAGTAGGTGTTGAGCAGATCGGCGGTGCCTACCGGGTCGGCCACCACGACCGACTGTTTGTTGTAGGGCTGGCCGTTGTACACCGGCATCTGGCAGATCATCATGTCGGCGGAGTCCACCTGCAGCAGGGACAGCCCCACGCTGGCCATGGTGCCCGCGGGCATGTCGGTGGTCAGGTACTTGACCGCCACCGGCACCATCTTGATCAGATCGGGGACCGTCAGGGTGCGGAACTCCCGGAACAGTGCCGAATAGAAGTTGCGCTGCATATTCAGCCGGTCGATATCGCTGTTGGCATAGCCCTCGCCGTAACGGCAGCGGACAAAGAACTCGGCCGCGTCGCCATCCAGAGTGCGCACGCCCTGTTCGATATAGCTGCCCTTAAAGGAGATATCGTGCGGTACATAGACTTCGATGCCGCCGAACAGGTCCACGATCTCCTTGAGGGACTGCATGTCGATGGTCACATAATAGTCGATGGGCAGCTGCAGCTGGTCGCTGATGAGCTTGGCCAGGCTGGGGATGCCGTCGTTGCGCAGGGCCACCGCGTTGATCTTGCCGGTAGTGCCGGCGATCTCGCCCACGAAGGTGTCGCGGGGAATCTGGAGCATGTTGACCTTTTTGTTCTTCACGTCAAAGTTGACGTAGAGGATCATGTCGGTCATGCCGTCGTTGGAGTCCGCGTCGTTGGAGTAGTTGCGGCCCTCCTCATAGTCGATGCCGCAGACCAGCACATTGACCACGTCGCCCCGGTATTCCTCGGCGGTGCGGATCTCTTCCGAGATGGCCTGGGCCGGGTCGTCGGGAGAAATGTTGCTCATGACCCAGTGGTAGACCCCGGCGAAGGCGCCGATGACCAGCGCCAGCACCACCAGCAGCGCGACAAAAATATAGAAGCCGCAGCCGCGCTTTTTCTTTTTCCCGCCGGTGCGTGGTGTGCTGCGGGCGGACGCGCTGTGCGCGGATGTGCCGCGGGAAGGCGCGCTGTGCGCGGGGCGGGAACCGGCCGCGGACGTGCCGCGGGAGGACGATGTGTATACGGTGCGGGCGGACGAGGTATGCACGGCGCGGCGGGCCGGTGTTCCGGCGCTGCCGGAGCCGCTGCCGGTGCCGCGGGCGCCGCCGGTATTGAGACGGCGGGGCTGTTGGTTGTTGCTCATGTTCAAAAAGCCTCCAGATGATAGGGTCGCCGCAATTCGTCGTAGGCCGCCAGGCTCATCGGGTCGATGGGTTTGTTCTGCTGGCGCATCCAAAGAAGGTTCTGTCCCAGGCTTACCGCCATGGCCCGGTCCAGGTCCTGCGCCAGCAGCGCACGCAGGCCGTCCGCCTCCGGATAGGTACGTTCGGCGCTGCACATGTCAGCCAGGTAGATGATCTTGTCCAGCCGGGACATGCCCGGTTTGCCTGCCGTATGATTGGCGATGGCGCTCAGGACCTCCTCGTCCTGCACGCCCCACCGGTGCCTTGCCAGAAGCGCCGCGCAGATCCCGTGCCATACCGGTATCGGCCGCTGGGCGGCACCTTTCGCTATTATAGCATTATCCTGCAATATCTGCAATAATTCCGCCTTGGGGCGTTCTTTTGCGATATCGTGCAGCAGTGCGGCCAGCGCGGCCTTGTCCGGGTCGGCCCCGTACTGCTTTGCCAGCTTCACCGCCAGCTTTTTTACGTTGAGGGTGTGGGCGTATCGCTTGTCGCTCAGGGTGCGCTTGGCCAGGCGGCGGGCCCCCTCCAGGGTGATGGGAGGATGAGGCCGGTACAGATCGTACCGGCGGATGACCTCCCGGGCCTGGGGCGGGATGCGCTTGCGGCCGTGGCCGCTGCGGATCTCGCTGCTGGAGACCTCCAGCGGGGTGCCGCCGGCGAACACCACCCGGCCGCCCTGTTTTTCCAGCCGGGCGGCGGCATCGGCCAGTTGTGCTTCGTCCCCTTCCCGGCGGCTTTGGACCACCAGGATGGTACGGGCCAGCAGCTGCCGCCACTCTCTCCACTCGGTGAAGGTCAGCAGCATGTCGCTGCCCACCGTGAGAAAGATCTGCGCGCCGGGGAACCGGGCCTCCAGCATGGCCACCGTATCGATGGTGTAGCTGGCGCCGCCCTGCTCGATCTCCCAGCTGCTGACCTCCAGGTCGGGAAAGATGGGTTCAAAGCAGCGGCACATGGCCAGCCGCAGGTCCGGGGCGGTGGCGCTGGGGGCCTTGTGGGGCGGCAGGCAGGCGGGCATCACCACCACCCAATCGGGCGCAACGGCCCGGATGGCCTGCTGCAGCAGATGGATATGGCCGTTGTGGGGCGGATCGAAGGTGCCCCCGAACAGCAGAACTCGCATAACAAACGCCGCCTTTTATTTCAGAATCTCGGTGAATTTGCTGTCCTTGTCCTTTTGCAGAAAGAGCACGAATTTGGAGCCGATCACCTGCACCACGTCGGCGCCGGTGGCCTCCGCCAGGATGCCGGCGGCCTCTTTGGCGCTGTACAGGCTGTTGTCCAGCACCTTCATCTTGATGAGTTCCCGGGCAGCCAGGCAGTCGGCGGTGGAGCGGATCAGGGTCTCGTCGATCTCCCCCTTGCCCACCTGAAATACCGGGTCCAGGGTGTTGGCGGCGGCCCGCAGGGCCGCCCGCTGTTTGCTGGTAAGCATAGTGTTCTCCTTGTCAACTTACGCGCCGCGGCGGGCGCTGGGCATAAAGCGGTCAGTTCTGCCCGGCCAGAAACGCCGGCAGTGCCTGCCGCAGCCGGGCCAGGGCCTGCCCCCGATGGCTGATGGCGTCCTTCTGGTCGTCGGCCAGTTCGGCGTAGGTGAGCCCCTCCGTGTTGGGGCGGGTGGAGCCGTCGGGCAGGCCCACCGCGTCGGGCACGAACAGCGGATCGTAACCAAAGCCGTTTGTGCCCCGGCGCTCAAAGATCACCCGGCCCGGGCACTCGCCCATGACCACCAGATCCCTCCCGTCGGGCATCCACAAGCAGACCGTCGACACAAAGCGGGCGGCCCGCTGCCCATCGGGCACATCCGCCAAAGCGGCCAGCAGCTTGTCGTTGTTGGCCTCATCGTCCCCGTGGCGGCCGCAGTACCGGGCGCTGTAGACGCCGGGCGCGCCGTTCAGCGCGTCCACCTCCAGGCCGGAGTCGTCGGCCACGGTGGGCAGGCCGGCCATAGCGCTGATGGTGCGGGCCTTGATGCGGGCATTTTCGGCAAAGGTGGTACCGGTCTCCTCCGGCTCACAGGTGATGCCCAGCTCCTTCTGGCTTTTGACCTGATGGCCCTGGGCCTCCAGGATGCGGCGCAGTTCCTTGAGCTTGCCGGCGTTGCCGGTGGCGGCGCAGATCAGCATGGCGGGCTCCTTTCTTAAGTACGAATCGGCCGCCCGGATGGTTGCGGCCATTCTGTGAATTTTTTGAAAACACGCCGGGCGGGGTTTACTTCTCCGCACCCAGCAGGCCGTCGGCAAAGGCTTTCGGGTCAAACTCCATCAGATCGTCGATACCCTCGCCCACCCCCACGAACCGGACCGGCAGGCCCAGCTTGTCCTTGACGGCGATGACGCTGCCGCCCTTGGCGGTGCCGTCCAGCTTGGTGAGGATGATCCCGGTGGCGCCGGCGGCGTCAATGAACTGGGCCGCCTGGCTGATGGCGTTCTGGCCGGTGATGGCGTCCAGCACCAGGAAGGTCTCCACACTGGCGGTTTCGCTGGCCTTTTTCACCGAGCGGCTGATCTTGGCAAGTTCGTCCATCAGGTTCTTTTTGTTGTGCAGCCGGCCGGCGGTGTCGCAGATGACCAGGTCGTAACCCCGGGCCTCCGCGGATTTGACCGCGTCGAAGATCACGGCGGCAGGATCGGCCCCCTCGCCCGCCTTGACGATGGGCACCCCGGCCCGGCCGGCCCAGACCTCCAGCTGTTCGGTGGCGGCGGCGCGGAAGGTATCCCCCGCGGCCAGCAGCACCTTGCGCCCCTGGCCCTTGTACAGAGCCGCCAGCTTGGCGATGCTGGTGGTCTTGCCCACCCCGTTGACCCCGATCACCAGCACCACCGCCGGATGGCCGGACAGATCCAGCGGCCGGTCGGCGGCCAGATGCTGGGCCACCAGTTCCTTCAGGGTCTCCAGCGCCTCCTCGCCGGTGCGCAGACGGCGGCTCTCCACCGTGCGGCGCAGCTGTTCCACCAGCGAAAAGGCGGTGTCCGCCCCCACGTCGGCCAGGATCAGCTGTTCCTCCAGCTCGTCGTAGAGATCGTCGGTGATCTGGCTGCCGATGAGTTTGTTGCGGATGGCGCCGAAAAAGCCCGTGCGGGTCTTTTTCAGGCCGTCGTCCAGTTTTTTCTTGTTGCCAAACAGGCCCATGAGGGAAACCTCCTTATGAAAATCAGGATACCAGGGTGGCGTCCACCTCGTCCAGGTCCAGGCGCAGCAGCTTGGACACCCCGTCCTCCTGCATGGTCACGCCGTAGAGCACATCGGCGGCCTCCATGGTGCCGCGCCGGTGGGTGATGACGATGAACTGGGTTCGGTCGGAGATGCGGCGCAGATACTGGGCGTACCGGACCACGTTCACGTCGTCCAGGGCGGCCTCGATCTCGTCCAGGATGCAGAAGGGCGCCGGATTCACCGCCAGGATGGAGAAGTAGATGGCGATGGCCACCAGCGACTGCTCGCCGCCGGAAAGGGCCGCCAGGTTCTTGATGACCTTGCCCGGCGGGGACACCTGGATGTCGATGCCGCTCTCCAGCACATTTTCCTCGTCCGACAGGGTGAGCCGGGCGGTGCCGCCGCCGAACAACTCGGCAAAGATGCGGGCAAAGTTGATGTTGATCTGCTTGAAGTTGGCGGTAAAGATCTCCTTCATCTCCCCGGCCAGTTCGGCGATCAGACGGATCAGTTCGGCTTTGCTCTTCTCCACATCCCGAACCTGACCGCGCAAAAACTCAAACCGTTCGCTGACCTCGGCGTATTCCTCGATGGCACCCACGTTCACATTGCCCAGCGCCCGGATCCTGCCCCGCAGTTCCTGCACCTCCCGGCGCAGGTCGGCGGCGCTCTCAAAGGGCACGCACTGGCCCTCCGCGTCCCGGGGGGTCAGCTGGTATTCCTCCCACAGCTTGGCCACCGTCTGGTCGTAGTCGGTCTCGGCGGCGGCCTTGCGCTCGGTGAGGCGGGCCATCTCCTGGCTCATCTTCTCCCGCTGATCGGTGACGGCGCGGGACTGCTGAGCCTGCCGGGTGGTCAGGCCCTCCTGCACCATGCGCGCCTCGGTGGCGGCCCGGATGGCCTGTTCCACCTGGCCGATCTTCTCGCCGGCGGCGGCCTTTTTCGCCTGGATGGCGGCGGCGTCCGCCCGGCTTTTCTCGTTGAGGGCCTCCAGCGCGGCGATGCTGCGCTCCAGTTCCCGGGCGCGGGCGGCGTTCTCACCGGTGCGGCTTTCCAGGTTTTCGATGGCGGCCCGGTGCATGTCCCCGTCCTTTTCCGCGGCCAGGCGGGCCAGCCGCTTTTCGCTGAGTTCGTCGGACAGGCGGGCCCGGGTGGCCAGAAACTCGTCGTCACTGCCGGCCAGATCGGCCAGCTGGGCCTCCAGATGGGCGATCTCCTCCCCCAGACGGGCGTCCTCGTCCGCGGCGGTCTGCGCCTGAGCGCAGGCGGCTTCGATGCGGCGGGTCAGCTGTTCGTTCTCGCTCTCCAGGGCGGCCAGGGTCTCGTCGGCCTGGGCCAGGGCGCTCTTCAGCCGTTCGGATTCCATCTCGGCGCGGATCTTGTCCCCGCCGGCTGTGATCGCCTCGCTGCCGGTGGCGGTGAGTTCCGCGGTGAGGGAGTCCACCTCAGCTTTCCATTTGTCGGTGGCCTCCCGGGCCTGCTCCTGCTTTTTGTCCAGAGCGTCCAGCTTTGCCTTGAGTTCGTCGATCTCCTGCTTGCGGCTGAACACACCGGCGGAGCGGGACACGCTGCCGCCGGTGAAGGAACCGCCGGCGTTGACCACCTGGCCGTCCACCGTGACCACCCGGTTGCGGTAGCGCAATTCCCGTGCGGCGCGGCTGGCCTCGTTGATATCCTCCACCACCAGGATGCGGCCCAACAGGTTATCCACCACGGCGGCATAGCGGGGATCCGATCTGACCAGGTCGGCGGCCAGGCGGGCGCCGGCGGGCAGCGGGCCGGAGAACCGGCTGCCCTGCACCGTATCCAGCGGCAGGAAGGTGGCCCGGCCTGCCTTGTTGTCCCGCAAAAAGGCGATGGCGGCCTTGGCGGAGGTCTCCCCCTCCACCACGATGTTCTGCATGGCAAAGCCCAGGGCGGTCTCGATGGCCACCTCGTAGCCCGGCTCCACCGTGAGCACGGTGCCCACCGGGCCGATGATGCCCCGCAGCCGCCGTTCCCGGGCGGCCCGCATGACCGTTTTGACGCTCTGCTGGAACCCATCCATGTTCCGCTCCAGGTCCCGCAGCACCTGCAGCCGCTGCTGGGCCGCCTCGGCCTGGCGCTGCAGGGCTTGTTCGGCCGCGGCGGCCTGTTCCAGCTGACGGCGGCGGCTGTCCAGCTTGAGCTGTAAACCGTTTTTGATGTTTTCCAGCCGGGTGACGGTGTCGCACACCTGGGCAAGATACGCCTCGGTGTCGGCCTGTTCGGCGCGCAGCGCCTGGCGCTGGGCGCGGGCGGATTCCAGTTCCGCGGCGGCGGCGGTCTGCCGCTCCCGGGCCTGCT